>DASVMB010000537.1:0-2584 GCA_036384575.1 Bacillota bacterium | reverse complement strand
TTGATAGGTCAGATCTATAAACAACGGGCAAACTTTTCCGACTTGAGGGAGGCAGAATGGTTCAACCGGGGCGATACCGCCATTTCAAGGGAAGAGAATATCAGGTTCTGGGAACCGCCAATCACAGCGAAACACTGGAACCGTATGTAGTCTACAAGGCACTTTATGGGGAAGGTCAATTGTGGATACGGCCGGAAGCGCTTTTTATGGGGACGGTACGGGTAGAGGGCCGGGATGTTCCGCGTTTTGAATACCTGGACTCCGGTGACCCGACTTAAACCAAGGGTAGGCGGGATGATAACTTATTGTTGCAGGGAAATCCCTGCTAACAGCGAATCTCATACCCAAAGCAATCATCTCATTCGGCGTTCGCTGGTTGTCCCCCTTCCCGTGCAATTCGGAGGGGATGACTTTCCGGCTACGCGGCGACTTTTCAGGTGCCTGCGATTTTTCAGGCGATGCATCATTCGAACGGTGGTGAATAAACTTCATGCGGACGACTTCCAAAACAATCAATTCCATTGCCGTTATTTTTAAGATCATTGCCGGGTTTCTTTTTTTAATGGGCCTGGGGGGAATATTGACCGATCAGCTATTGAGAATGTTGGTTCAAGGCTTTCCGACTGCTGAGATGTATGGCGATTCCTGGTTTTTGAAACTCATATTGCAAAACTTCACTTTACTTGCAGTATTGCAAATACTCATCTCATTACTGCTCTATCTCACTTGCCGCGGGTTTCTCCGCCGGGAAGATTGGGCACTGGGCGGGCTTCGGTTTTTTTCATGGTTTTTTTTAGCCTTCAATATTATGGCCGGAATATGTTTTATAACTCAGGCCATACCGGACACCTTGGGAGCCTCGGCCGACACCTTCAAGGCATTCATCGGCTCAAGCGCTGGATTGCTTTGCATGATTTTTTTGATTTTGATCCGCCGGTTGAACAGTCCCGGCCTACGACAAGAGTTTGGGGAACGGGGGACCGGTTCAAACCTCGTGCCACGGGATTGAAGGGTTTTCATAAAGTTTGAAGCGCATCGATAGATACACATGAAGGAAAAATCATCAGATTCCCGAGGTAATCAAGAAGGGTTGGAACGATGGTTGAAAATGAACTGACACGGCTGCGTTTGATGGTAAGCGGTTTAGTACAGGGGGTCGGGTTTCGTCCTTTTTTATACAATCTCGCCCGGGAACTGTCGCTTACCGGTTGGGTCCGGAATAACTTCGCCGGGGTCGAGCTTGAGATTCAGGGCACCCCGGAGGCGTTAACCGCTTTCCGGGAGGCGCTTAGCTCGAGGGCTCCGTCAGCGGCGGTGATCGACCGGATCGATCTTGAAACAGTGCCTGTCCTGACCGAATCCGGTTTCACGATTTTATCGAGTGAAGCAGGGCAGCTGGAGGGCTCGCCCTTGCCCGATCAGGGAATTTGCCCTGCCTGCATCGCCGAGTTCCAGAACCCTCATGACCGGCGTTATAAGTACGCCTTCAACAGTTGCACCATCTGCGGGCCTCGTTTTACCATCATGGAGGCGCTCCCCTTTGACCGGGTGCGAACCTCAATGGAGCGGTTTGAGTTGTGCCCCGCCTGCAGGGATGAGTATACCAACCCGGCAGATCGGAGGTTTCATGCCCAGACCATCGCCTGTTCCGATTGTGGACCGGAATTATGGTTCACGACTCCAGCGGGAGAAAGGCTGAATGGAGACCCCGCGGTCCAGGCCGGAGAACTGTTAAAATCCGGGGCTATTATCGGCATTAAAGGTATCGGTGGTTACCATCTGGCTTGTGACGCCCGGAACAGTCAAGCCGTGGCCAGACTACGCCAATTGAAAGGCCGGGATAACCGGGCCTTTGCGGTGATGTTCCGGGATATAGACGCCTTACAGGACCATTGCGAGGTTTCTTCGGAAGAACTCCGGGCATTGACCGGTCCGGCCCGACCCATTGTGCTCTTGTTGCAGAAGTCCTCCAGTTCCTTGTCCCGGGAGGTCAATCCGGGACTCAAGGAATTGGGTGCCTTCCTGCCTTACACCGGAATCCAATTGCTACTCTTCGATGCCACAATCACCGCACTGGTAATGACCAGCGGCAACCGTTCCGGCGAGCCGTTAAGCACTGACAACGCCGAAGCAGTACGGGATCTGGGTCCGATGGTGGCCGGATTTCTCAGTCATAACCGGCCGATTCTATGGCGCTGTGATGATACGGTACTCCGGGTGGCGGTTGGGCGGGTGGTGGGAATCCGCCGTTCCCGCGGGTTCGTTCCCGCGCCGTTTCAGGGCGGCAGAAGTCTGCCGCCGCTACTGGCTTGCGGCCCACAGCAGAAAAACACCTTTGCGCTGACCAAGGGGGAGCGGATCTATCTCAGCCAGCACCAGGGTGATCTGGATAATCTCCCAGCCTATCTTGGTTACCAGGAAACCATTACCCGTTTGGAACGTTTACTCAATTGTAAGCCGGAATGGGTGGTCCACGACCTCCATCCGGATTATAATTCCACAATATACGCGCGAAATACCGGACTGCCGGCTATCGGGGTTCAGCATCACCTGGCTCATCTGGCCGGTGTTACATTCGCGGGGG
>DASVMB010000536.1:0-3628 GCA_036384575.1 Bacillota bacterium | reverse complement strand
AATATATCGATAAACTCCTCTGAACGAATCGAATAGTCCGGCGGGCCGAGAACTTTCACAGCTTCCATGAACGAATCCAAACTGGGTGGATTAGGATTTCTGTAACGCACCATACTGGTAGGCCCGTCCGGTTTATAAAACAGACCATCACCGGCTTGGATTAGTTTCCCGGCTCGAAACACCCACTGTATCATCTCCGAAAGTGACTTCCCCACCGGATAAATCTGATTATCCTGTCGCGGCAGGCAGAAAATCCCCTCTTTTTCCGCATGAAAGACAAATAAATCCGAATCGATAGAATAAGCCAGTACATAGGCTTGGCTACGCAAATCTTGGGATAAACCGGCATCTTCATCCCAAAAATCACAGACTAAAGTCTCATGCCATTCGGCTGTAGCCTTAAGTACTTCCTCCGGTGCCAATAGATACAGGAAAGTATTCAGTTCCCCGCCACCGTATTCCATGATGAATTCCTGATATCCCTTTGGTAGAGCTGATCCGACGGCAGTTTCCAACGTTTCAATCTGAGATGTATCCGGCAAATGGGCCGCTTGGTTTACAACGTAGATCTTATCCATAGTGTAACCCTCTCTGTAATTTGGGTCTTATTCGTTGCTATAGTCTTCAATAACTATACCCCGCCGTTCCCGTCTTGCTTTAATTTCAGCTATTTGCTGTTTCCACATTTTTCAACGCTCCTTGTTTGGAAGGTACATATCATAGCTCAAACCATTTCAATTTTTCGGACATTTTCGAGGTTAAAAAGAAATCTTGCGCTGCCACTTGCACTAAAGAAAATGGGATTACCAAATCATTTGATATTTCAGTTTCAGTTGAGCCAATGTAAAAGGTTGTATAACCATCCTCAACTAACAATTCTTTATCGCAATATGCATAATGCCCGCAATCATCTTCAAATTCAAAAAAATGCACGCAGGCCAAATTGTCATTTACTAAAATGGACAAATAAGGACATTTTTCGCTGCCGTAAAGTTCAAATTCATTAAATCCATTTTCATCCCGGCTAGCTAAAATGCGGTTTAACGCTTCTATACTTTCGCAATCGGTTTCAGCGTCAAAATAAACTACTTTCAAGTCCATCTGCCTCCATAGGCCAAAAGCTATATTTCCTACCTTGCTCTACCCGCTTGCCCTTTTTTCCAATTTTCATAAGCTTCATCTAGCATTTGAGCGAACTCTTGGTAATTCTCCCAACCGTCCTCCAAAGTATAAGGTCCGTCAGCTATGCCTAAAGCCAATAGCTCCTGATAAAAGCTAAACCTTCCTCACTCAAATCCTCGGCCCAGAGTTTGCCGTCACATCTTTTGAGTATAAACTCTGTCCCTGTCATCTGCCGTTTTCGCACTTTTTCCAGGTCATCCGCACTTTCTTCTTGATGTAACATACTTAATTTTCGTATCAATGCCGCTCTCAATCAAAAGCTTGACAATCATATTTAAAATGTTGGCATCTGAATCAATTACGGCCGTCACGCTTTCAACATCGTTTTCTTCAATGGCAGTAAACATTTCATTTATTATTTGTTTATCATCCATATATTGAACCCTTTCGTGAAGATCTGTACTTCCGTCTCTCACTTCACTGATGACCATACCGTTTCAACAATTTCATCTTATCTGTCTCTTCTCTGGCTTTGGCAATATCGTAAGCGGTCCGGCCCTGATTATTCCGGGCATTCACATCGGCGCCGGCTTCGAGAAGCACCTCCATCACATCTTCACTCTCCGTTTCGGCTGCCATGACCATCAACGGAGTATCTCCTCCATGGGTACGGGCCTCCAAGTCGGCGCCGCTTGTAATCAAGAACTCGGCCATCTCCGGCCAGGCCGCCAAATGAAGCGGCGTTATCCCATCTTCATTTTGGGCATTCACATCCGCGCCATGTTCGATCAGGAATCGGACGATATCATAATGCTCCTCTCCCGCCAGGCCGTGGAGCGCAGTAAAACCGTATTCGTCCTTTTCGTTAACAGCCTCAGGGCTCCGGGCTACTACCGCCTGAACCTGTTCCAAATCCCCGGCCACCGCCGCATCGTAAATTAATGTTCCCATGAGTTACCTCCTGTCCTTTAGGCTTGAATCATATTCAAATTCAATAGTGACATTTTCTTTATCCGATCCGATTACTTTATACTTCTGGGATGAGTCCAGATTCTTGGGAGGGATTGCCACTAAAATTTTAGTCGATTCCAATGTGATCCTTTGAAGGTTTTACATCTGAAACAAAATATCCAAATGAACCAGGGCATTTGCCTTTTTGATGAATTCTACTTCGGCGGCTCCGCCCATTACCAGCGCCGGAACAAACGAATAGATCTCGTCGTCTTTCAAGGGCCCGTACTTTTCAAGAGCTTTTCGAAAAAGTTCTTGCCGTAGAACTTCTTCAATAATTTCATCATCACATAAATAATCATTAAAGAAGTCCTTGAGACTCCAAGTACAAACATCAATCGATTTATAATGGACCTTAAGGATGCTGACATCCTCCGCGCCGTTATCTAAATCACGGTAATAAAAAAGCTCGCCAAAGGCCGAAAGCGCGATGGGGATGCGCTTGTCATTCTTTTTTCCGAGCCAGGTATAGAGGATCTCATTAAAAATTTCCGGGTCAATCAGCCGGATTAATCCGGCCGAATAAGAGCCAAAACCGTAATCCTGCCATAATTCCAGGATACACGCGGGAAGCCGGGTGGAATATTCATCTATCTTGGATTGATTTACTTTCTGTAAGTCTTGCTCCGGTCGATGCTTTTCGATAAAAGCCTGTAACTCCATAGCGTGAGTCCTCCTCAAGTTTCGAATATGGAACAGTAACCTCTCATCATTTACTTGGCGATGAATTCTTGTAATTTATAACAATAGAACTACTTCCCGCTTTACTGTCATAACCCGACCATACATATCCCCACCCAAAAATACGTTGCATCCCGATGATCTTCTTTAGCCAGCTTTCATGGCTCCGGTTCCGGCTCATTTCTTTCTCTTCCGACCAATCACTCCATGAAATGCCGAATCTTTCATCCATATTGGCCAAATGAACGCTTTGCAAAACCTCGCGATGGAAGTATAAAACAACCGCAAAAGTTTCTCCGGAAATTTTTTGCGATTCAATCCGGTAAGAGCGCCACGAGACATTTATAACCTCTTTCGTGGCCGCCTTTCCTAACTCCGAGTCCAGAAATAATTCTTCAGTCAGCGAGGGTGAGATGGTAAAGCCATTTTCAAAAATCAATACCCCGTTTTGTTGGTCGATCATCGACTTCAAACCTCCCAGATCGCTCTCCAATTCTATCTCACTTAAGTACGCATGATGATGTTGCCGGTGCATCGTATCTAAAGGATACAACGTGCCCCGGCATCATATAGATTTAGAAATTAACAGTAATTCCTGTTTGAATTTTCCATCCGCAATCAAAACCTTTTTATCTTTGGTTACAGTGATCTTCTCACCTGAATCAATCTTGCCTTTCCTTAAGTCCATTTCCATCTGAAAAGTTCTAAATCAATTGCAATATATTGATCGTATTTTTACCATCCAACTAATTTTTCTTCCGATTTGATTTTTGAATATCAGCAACATCGGTATATGCTGCTAATATTAATTCAT
>DASVMB010000535.1:0-11125 GCA_036384575.1 Bacillota bacterium | reverse complement strand
CTGAATTACCGGAAAAACCTCTGGTCCACCGAGAAAGCCGGCAAGGTCATGGGGGAATTGATGCCCTACGTCAATCTGTGCATCGCCAACGAGGAGGACGCCGAGAAGGTCTTCGGGATCAAGGCGGCCGATACCGACGTCACCGGCGGCAAGTTGAACGAAGCGGGGTACAAAACCGTAGCCCAAAAGCTCCAGGAGAAGTTCGGCTTCAAGCAGGTGGCCATCACTTTGCGGACCAGCATTTCGGCATCGGACAACCTATGGGCCGCGATGTATTATGACGGCAAGGAATTCTTCTTCTCTCGCAGCTATCCGGTACATATCGTGGACCGGGTGGGCGGCGGCGATTCCTTCGGCGCCGGACTAATCTACGCCTTACTGAACGGGTACAGCTCCCGGGATGTGGTGGAGTTCGCCACTGCGGCCTCCTGTCTGAAACACTCCATCGAGGGCGACTTCAACCAGGTGACCCTGGCCGAGGTGACCACCTTGATGAAGGGGGACGCTTCGGGTAGGGTGCAGCGGTAAGTTGTTTTTAGGAAAAATTGATCAAAGGAGTGTCTCACTTGGCAGCTTTAGATAGTCTCAACCGGACCCTGCTTGAGGAGAAGTTACTCGGAACCACCCTTGCCGATTATCCCCGGGAACTCCTGAACTATCCCGAGCGGGTGATCCAGTTCGGCGAGGGTAACTTTCTCCGTGCTTTCGTGGAATGGATGATCCATGAGATGAATAAGGCAGGGGCATTCAAAGGCCGGGTGGTAGTGGTTCAGCCGATTGCCCAGGGCAGGGTAAGCGATCTCAATGCTCAGGACGGATTATATACCCTGTTGCTCCGGGGAGTTCAGAACGGTAAGGTCGTTAATAGCCGGGAAATCATTCCCGCCATCAGCCGGGGCCTGGATGCCTATAGTCAGTGGCGCGAGGTTTTGAAATGCGCCGAGGATCCGCAGATTGAATTTGTCGTATCCAATACCACCGAGGCTGGAATCGTGTATTTGCCGGGTGAGAAACTTGATGACACGCCCACCTGCGCGAATCCACCCAAGTCTTACCCGGCCAAACTGGCGGTTTATCTCTATCACCGTTTCCAGTTTTTCCATGGGGATCCCGCGAAGGGGATGGTGATCATCCCCTGTGAGCTGATTGAAGCCAACGGGTCTAATTTAAAGGCGGTGATTTTGAAACTGGCAGCCGAATGGGGACTGCCGCCGGAATTCAGCCAATGGATTGAGGCTCATAACTACTTCCTGAATACGTTGGTCGATCGGATCGTTACCGGCTATCCTTCAAAAGATGCAGCCAAGATCGAGAGTGAACTTGGATACCACGATCAAAACCTTGATACCGGCGAGATCTTTCATTTATGGGTCATCGAAGGAGATGCCCGCTTAGCGGATCGTTTGCCCTTCCATAAAGCCGGCTTGAATGTTAAATGGGTTAAAGATCTTACCCCTTATCGTACCCGTAAAGTCCGGATCTTAAATGGCGCGCATACCTCTACTGTAGCGGTAGCATGTCTATCCGACATCGATATCGTCCGGGACGCCGTCAATGATGGAACCGTCGGCAAGTTCATGCAAAGTGTATTATTTGATGAAATTATCCCGACTCTGGACTCGGACGTCAACGAGTTGAAAGGATTTGCCAAGGATGTTCTGGAACGCTTCAACAACCCGTTTATTGATCATAAATGGTTTGATATCGCTTTAAACTCAACCTCCAAATTTGAAACCCGGGTAATGCCTTCACTCCGTCGTTATGTTGAAAAGAGCGGTAAGTTGCCGAAGAAACTGACATTCTCATTGGCCGCCTTGATTGCGCTCTATCACGGCACTGAAATTCGCGGCAATAAACTGGTCGGTTCCAGGAATGGTAAAGAGTATTTCATTCAGGATGACCCGGAAACCTTGGAATTTTTCCGTGATAACTGGAACCGGTACGAAACAGGCGCCATCACCCTGGCCGCGATCGTTGACAATGTGATGCATCGCTTCTGGCCGGATTTTGCCAAACAGCATCCTCAGATTATAACCGAAGTAACCAATTATCTTAGCGTAATCGTAAATTCCGGGATCGGGCCGGGATTAAAGAAATGTTCGTAAAATCTTATATAGCAGGTATTTTATTAAAATCAACTTGAATATTCATTAAACCCCCTCTTTATAACAAAAAATTACTTGAATGGAATATAATAGATGTGAAGAAAAGGAGGGTGTGACCGTGAAAAAGATGGAATCATTTATCGGTTTCATTGCGGAAGGACAAACAGTTGCCGATTTAAAAGCAACGGTTGCAAACAGATCGGAGTATGCATCGATCTATCCGGACTCCATTCATCAAGTTGATCAAACGGTGCTATTCATGATGAAAGGCGAGCATGTTAAAAAACTTTGTATCGTTGGAGACAGCTCGCCCATTTTTTCGGAAATTGCCGGTGAAATTGTTAATACCATACCCGGCCCTAAAGTTAAAGTCGCCGACTTGTCGGTAGAAAACAGCAAAGTCATCCGGAAATATTTCGACTTTGCCAATCCGAAGGCTATGTCCGGGGCAGCGGCGACGATTGGGTTGGGTGACCGTTTGGGTCTCGCTTCCCCGGGACATATCCGCTTGATAAAACAGACAAAGATGCATCCGATATTGGCGCAACAATCCATTCGCGAGCTTAATTTAACCGGCCGCAATTATGCCGGGGTTATGGCCGACGCTGTATGGGCCGTTTTTCAGGAAGATTATCGTGGTGGTTTCGGAGCGGATGGTGACCATCTGAAAACGCCGGCTGAAGTCGGAATGGCGCTTGATAACGGTTATACCATGATTACTCTGGACTGCTCGGAGCATATCAACAATGTATCGGTGAACGATAAGACAGCGATTGACCAAATTTTAGCCAAAATCGATCCGGCGCAAATAAAAAAACTTGAGCAGACTTTTCTGGGCCATGAAATCAAACTCCAAACCGGTCTGGCTCTTGCCTTTACCCCGGAAAAACTCAAATTAAATATTGCTGTTTACCAACAGGCGGTCAATTTCGCGATTCAAATTTACAGCGAATTTTTAAAACCGCTGGCCGGCAAGGTCGACTTTGAAGTCTCAATTGATGAAACCATGACTCCGACCGATCCGGCATCCCACTATTTCGTGGCGGAGCAGTTGACTGCCGCCGCTGTTAAAATCAACAGTATGGCCCCGCGTTTTTGCGGCGAGTTCCAGAAGGGCATCGATTATATCGGCGACTTGAAGCAATTTGCAAGAGAATATGGGGAACATGATAAAATCGCCCGCCATTACGGTTATAAATTGAGCATCCACTCGGGCAGCGATAAATTCAGTGTCTTCCCGACCATCGGCAAAGTAAGTGAAGGCTATATCCATGTGAAAACTGCCGGAACCAACTGGCTTGAGGCCGTCCGCGTGATTATCCGGACTGATCCCGCATTGTACCGGGAAATGCACAAATTTGCCCTGGAAAACCTAATGGAAGCGAAAAAATATTATCACATTACCGCAGATATGAACCGGGTGCCGAATATTGATACGCTTTCAGACGCGCAATTGGCCGATCTGATGAATCAAAACGATGCCCGCCAGCTGATCCATATCGCTTACGGTTTAATCCTGACGGCAAAGGATAAAGCCGGTAACAGCCGGTTCAGAGATCGAATTTACTCCTGCCTCTATCAAAATGAAGAATTATATTATGAGATGCTGCAGAACCATATCGGCAAGCACATTAAACTTTTAGGTTTGATGTAGTTTAAAGACTTAAAGGAACTCACCGGCTGAAATGGTGAGTTCCGTTTTTTTAATATTGAAAAGATGGTGATGAAAATGAATAGCAACGTACTTCAAATCAGGCCGGAAGATAACGTCGCCATTGCCCTGGCTTCATTGACTAAAGGTGACGTCATCGAAGTTGGCAAAGACCGGATTGAGATTTTGAATGATATTCCGCAAGGCCATAAAGTGGCGCTCCGGGATGTCCCTGTCGGATCGCAAATCATCCGTTACGGTTATCCTATTGGCCGTGCTACGATTGATATTCGCCGTGGCCAGTGGGTGCATAGCCATAACCTTGGCACCGGACTGACGGAGCGGCTTGAATATAGCTTTCAGCCGGATCTATCCGGATGGAAAGGGGTTCACGACGGGGCGGTAAAACACATGTTTCAGGGTTACCGCCGGGATGACGGCAGGGTCGGGATTCGCAATGAGATTTGGTTGATCAATACCGTCGGTTGCATCAATAAACAGACTGAAAAGCTGGCTGCGCTTGCCAGGGAAAGATTCCGCTCCGAGATTGAGCCGGGAAAGATCGACGGAATCTTTGCCTTTTCCCATCCCTACGGTTGTTCGCAATTGGGAGAGGATCTGGTGAATACCCAAAAGATCCTGGCCGGACTGGTCAACCATCCCCACGCCGCGGGCGTACTGGTATTGGGATTGGGTTGTGAAAACAATCAGATGGCAGAGTTTCAAAAGTTTATCGGCACCCAAAATCCGGAACGGATCAAATTTTTGAACTTTCAGGATGTCAGTGATGAGATTGAAACAGGACTCGAACTCATTGCGGAGCTGGTCCGGTACGCTTCCGGGTTGCAACCGGTTACACTGACCCTCTCCGATTTGACCATCGCTTTGAAATGCGGCGGTTCCGACGGCTTCTCCGGTATCACCGCCAATCCTTTGGTGGGCAGGATATCCGATCTCATCATCGGTTACGGAGGGACTAGTATTCTCTCCGAGGTTCCGGAGATGTTCGGGGCCGAGACGATACTGATGAATCGGGCCAAGGATCGGGAGACTTTTGAGGGAATTGTTAGGTTGATTAACGGGTTTAAGGAATACTTCGTCCGGAACGGCCAGGTGGTTTATGAAAACCCTTCCCCGGGGAATAAGGCGGGCGGGATCACAACCCTGGAGGAGAAATCGTTGGGTTGCACCCAAAAAGGCGGTACCAGTCCGGTGGTGGATGTCCTCCATTATGGTGACCGGGTCAAGGTGAAAGGCCTTAACCTTTTGGAGGGGCCGGGGAATGATATCGTCTCCACCACTGCCCTGACAGCGGCAGGCGCCAACCTGATCTTGTTTACCTCCGGCCGCGGAACTCCCCTGGGCGCGCCGGTTCCGACATTAAAGATCGCTACGAATACGCCGATCTTTCAAAAGAAACCGGGTTGGTTCGATTTTGACGCCGGCCGGTTGCTTACCGGGGCGGGACTGGATGATCTGGCAGAGGAACTGCTCGGTCAAATTGTGGAGGTGGCTGGTAAGAAACGGCCCTCCCGGAATGAGATCAACGATTACCGCGATATTGCCATTTTCAAGAATGGGGTTACACTTTAGGCGTGAGGCATCGCTCTCGTTGGGCGCGGGGCAACAGGCAACAGGGAATAGGCAACAGGGAACAAACATAGGGTCTTTATTCCTTCATCAGTATCCGGGTCGGCCCTCCCCCATGCAGCAGCCACTTAATAAAGTTCATTTACATGGGGGAGGGAAATTTATCACTACAGTACTGGCCGTCCGTTTCGGTCTAGTAGCGGGAGAAGGCGCGGCCAGGCGTCTTGAAACGATCATGGGTTTTTTCAATAAACTGTTTTATGGACTTCATTTGATTTCCCTCTTATTTATATTTAATCATTTGCTAATAACTGACTGTGAATCCTGCTTCGTTTACTTTACTTTGAGTGGAAGGCTTCACCTTACGCAGTATAAACAGGCCGTATATGAACAAGGGCAAAGTAATAATAACTGTGGCGAACGCTTCATTCCATGTTGTTTGATGGATTTGACCGAAGTTTCCGACGAAAGCAATTTCATTAAAATTCCCGCATATATCAAAAATCGCATGGGCTCCGACCACGGGCCAGATGGAGTTGTTCCGCAACAGACAGGCGGCAAAAAATACCCCAAAGAAAAGGGCATATATCGTCTGGGTAAAGTTTGCCAACAAGGTAAAGCGGTTCATAAAGAAATTGATGATATGTAATACACCGAATAAGCCACTTGAAACAATGACCGCCAAATAAATTCCTTTCCGGGTACCCCCCCATTTTTGCAGCATTACGGTGGTTACTACACCCCGGAAAAGAAACTCTTCAAAAAAACCGGTTGATAAATAAAGAAGCATGAAGAGCAGGATTAGAGTCGGTTTTGATGTATCAATGACAATCGTTCCGGTAAACAGCGACCAACCGTTAAGTATAGAGAGAACAATGACGGGCCAGATTAGCCATAGTTGCTTCCATTCCTTGGGCCGGGTAAATCCGGCGCTTTTTAATAACCCCAAACCGGAAATAAGTGCTGCTAAGATAATACTGCATAAACCTTGTTCGAATATTCCCGTAAGATACGAAGCGCTTTGAAAATCAATATAGCTTTTAAGATAATTTTCGAGATGGATTTCTGTCAAAACAATTCCCAGTGTCATGATAATGAATGAAAAAATTACCGGGTATTGAAATGCAAGAGTTTGCACCTGTGTGCGGAATCGTTTCATGGGGATCCTCCTTTTCATGATTCATATCGTTCGAATTTCTGCCTGAATAGTACGCAGCTGCCGGAGAAACCGGCGGCAAGGACTACAACCGGGCCGATGATAGCGGATAGGTTCGCCAGCCATCTTAACTTTTCATTCATTAGGATATTAAAGGTAGCACCTGCGCCCACAGTGATATTCCAGGCGCCTGTGGCCAGAAAACATGCCGCCACTAAAGAACATATCGTAAAAAATATTATCATCGTGGCGATTCCCGCTTTTTTACGTGTGAAACGAAAGCTCTTCGCCATCATATAAGAAAACATAAAAATGACAAGCAGTGTCAGCATGCTTAGGAGATATTGAAGAAATCCGGCGAAGCCCCTGAATAGCGTGATATTTGACATTCCGAATTTGTCAATCATTAACCATAATACCATCGACAAGACCATTCCGGAAATATTGATCAAGGTTGCGAGTATCAGTTTACTCAAGAGCATTTTCCATGGAGTTACCGGCAACGAGAGCTCAAGTTGGAAAGAGTCGTTTCTCAACCAGCTTATGGTATATCCTGCCGATATAACGATGGTATAGCCGAAGAAGAATACGCTGTAGACGGCGGCCAACCCATTCGTAACTAACGAGAAAAATGGAACGCTATCGGGTAACAACGCAATCACAAAGCATATGGCAAAGCCGGTATAAAGCCAATCATAGGTTTTGATGAAATTTCTTAAATCCCATTTCAATAGGTTAAGCATTTTTAAAAACCTCCAGATAGCATTCTTCAATGGACTCGCCACGCACACCGCGGATGGTGTCCGCACTCTCCGAAAAGATAATCCTGCCGTCGTTGATAAACAATACCTCGTCGAGCAGGGTTTCCACATCCTTGACTTGATGCGTGGAGATCAGGATGGTGCACTCGCCGTTTGAACCGGCGAAAATCGTTTTTATGATACGATTCTTGGCTACAGGATCAATGCCGCTAATGGGTTCATCCAAAAGGTAAAGGCGTGAATTCCGGGAAAACGTCAACATGATCAGCACGCGCTCTTTCATCCCTTTGGAAAGACCCTTGATCTTCTCATTTTCATTGATTCCGAGAGATGTACAAAGCTCTCGACAGCGATGGATATTAAAATCGCCAAACATCTCCCGGTAGTAATTTATCCCATCGTGGACGCGCATCCATTGAAACAGATGGTTCACATCGGGCATATAGGAGATATGCCTCCTGGTCCCGAAACCGGCAGGTTCACCGCAGATTTGAATCTCACCGTTATCCGGATGGTAGATGCTCATTAAGGTTTTTATCAGAGTGGTTTTTCCGGATCCGTTGGGTCCTAAAAGCCCGACCACTCTTCCGGCTTGAAGTTGAAAATCTACCCCCTTTTCCGCCGATGCATTTCGTTAAGTTTCTGACTGATACCGTTGCACTCATTTTTCCAACGCCTTTCTGATAATTTCCAGGATTTCATCTTTACGATAGCCAATGCCCTTCATCTCTCCAATAAAGCGCTCCACCAGTTTGGTTGACATTTCCTCTTTCAATGCGGCTATCGTTTTTTCATCTCCGGTTATAAAGCTTCCAATCCCCCTTTGCGTGGTAATGACTTCTTCCCGTTCAAGTTCGGAAGCGGCCCGTTGCATCGTGTTCAAATTGACCTCGAATTTCTCGGCCAATGTCCTTACCGAATCCATTCTTTCGCCGGGGGGAAGCGTTCCGGTCACAATATCTTTTTTGATGCAGTTCATGATCTGCAAGTAAATAGGGATGGTGGTATCGAATTTCATGAGTTTGATCACTTCCGTATTAGTGTTATATGTATATAATACACTAATACAGAAAATTGTCAAGAGTTTTCCATGAACAATCATTTTTTTGTCATCGGAAAACCCCAGTTGGTTTTCATTGGGTCTCAAATAATTCATGAATGAACATCGATGGAAGGAAGAACGCCAAAGAGAGTATAATCTAGATATATTCATGATGATATGGTAACACCTGGTGATGAAGGATCGGACACTTGTCCTGAAAGCAAGGGGGTCTTCTTTTATGAAACAAAGTGAAATTTTCAATCAGGTATACGATATTGTAGCCCAAATTCCCGGCGGCAAGGTGATGACCTACGGGCAGATCGCCATGATGCTCGGTTCACCCTATTACGCGCGGCGGGTAGGTCAGGCCATGTTCAATACCCCTGAGTATCTGGATATCCCGTGTCATCGGGTGGTAAACAGTACGGGAGGGCTTGCTCCGGCCTATGCTTTCGGCGGCGAGGGAAAACAACGGGCGGTTCTTGAAGCGGAGGGAGTTATTTTTAAGGAAAACGGCTGTATCGATCTGAAAAAATGTCTGTGGCGGCCGGATTAAGAAATCGCCGGAATAGATCCTCAAAAAAGTCGAGTATTCGACTGTAGGGTTAAGTATAATGGTTCTATCTTCCGGAAGAAAATTCATGGGTGGTGTGGGATGGATTATTTTTGTTTCATCCAGTCAGTGGTGGCCTATGTTGAAAACCGGCTAAAGACCGATTTTGACTATGCCGGCCTGGAGCGAGCCACCGGGTTTTCGTTGCCCCATACCCGCGAGGTGTTTAAAACTTGCACCCGAATGCCGCTGGCCCGTTATGTACTTTACCGCAAGCTATCCAATGCCGCCTTCGAGATGGTTCATACCGAGAGACGGATGTTGGATATTGCCGTAGATTACGGTTTTGAAAGTTATGATACCTTTATCCGGGCTTTTAAACGGTTAACCGGAGTCACTCCCCGCGAGTTTCGACGACAATGTTTTCAAGTAGGCAGAATCAAGCTGACAGCCGGGATCTATGGCCCGGGTATCGCTAAAAATGAAAAAACAGTCCTTACCCCCCAGCCAAATCTGGAGGAGATGATGACGATGCAAGATGTTACGATGAAAACTGTAAGGAAATCTGAAGATTCTTGTATCCTTTTTGGAGTACCTAAAGTACAGTATTGTTCCGAAGAATGTACCCCTTTTCCCTCAGTACTTAAAGCCTGCCTTAACTATATGGGGCAAGAGATAAACTACAGCTATCTGATGGCAGCATCGGGCGCGGCCTTTCGTTTACGTTGGAATACCACCAGCTGGGATGGGGGCAATGTGGATATCATGTGTATCTACGAAAATCCGGTTGAGGCCTTTGAACGTTCTTTCAAGGCAGCCGGTCGTTCTTTTAAAATCCTCGAACGCCGGTCGGAAGTAACGAAAGAGGATTTTATTCATTTTATCAAGTCGGAGATTGACGAAGGCCGCCCAGTGATAGCGCTGGGAATTATCGGTCCCCCCGAAGCTTGCATCATTAGCGGATACCGCGATTACGGCAGCACTTTGCTGGGGTGGAACTTTTTTCAAGATAACCCGGAGTTCGCCAAGGACAGCGCGATCGATGAATCCGGCTACTTCGTTTGTAACAGCTGGTGGCAGAATTCCAACACCATTGGGGTCATGGCCATTAGTGAAGCCAAAGAAACCGGTACCGACATGAAGGATATCTTGCAAAATGCCATCGATATAATGACAAAGGAACGGATCGGCGACTATGCCGGTGGTCCTGCTGCCTACGATGCCTGGGCCGGGGCACTCTCCGATGAAAGTCAATTCCCTCAGAACGCCGTACTCCCTATACTCTTTGAACGGCTTATGTGCCAGGGGGATGCCATGGATATGATCGGTGAGGGCAGGGCCTATGCGGCCGGTTTCATAGAATGGTTAGCTACACAGGGGGAAAACATACATCCCTCAATCAAAACGAAATGCCTCGAGGCGGCCAAATATTTTAAGGAGGAGGCAAGCATCCCGCAAGGAATGTGTAAAATATTGGGCGGGTGGCAACGCGGGGAGGAACAGGCCAGAAGGTTGGCCGATCCTGCGGTTCGAAGCGATATCGGCCGTCTGATTACGAGAGCCAAGGAACTCGATACCAAGGCAGGATGCCTACTGAAAGGTATTGTAGAAGAACTGTAGCCTTAGCGAAAGAGATTGTTGGAGTGGAAAACCGGGTGGAAGGAGCATCCGGTTTTTTATATTTAGAAAAAAATGAAAACACTTTCTTCAAATCATCCGGTTTAATATATGGAAGCGTGAGGAAGAAGGGTTAACCCATGGATCTAATTGAACTGTGGCCAATGTTATAGTGGGGAACTTACCGGTTATTTGTATAATTCCACGGGTAGCATGGAGACGGCCGAGGATATTGCCTCGGAAGTATTTGTGAAGGCTTTGAGTTACCAGAGTACACTGGCCGAAATGTCACAGGCGCAATGCCGTTTATGGCTCTATACCTCGGCTAAACGTAAATTGATCGATCTTGCCCGCAAGAGAAAAACGGAATCCCGGGTTATCACCACAGTCGATCCGGTTAACCAGGGTCCGGAGCTTATTAAGTCTGGCTTTGAAGCAATATGTAAATATACCAAGATGAATTTGATCGATGTATATGGGGTATGTACAAGCCAATACAAGCATATTAAGGAGGATATGGTAAACCTTCAAAAGGCCTATGAAATGGGGTTGAGAATTTCGTTATGAATCGGTGATAAACCTAATGATTTTTCCTGAAGGCCGATGGAGTGCAGCCCTTGATTTGCTTGAAAAGCTTGATGAAATAGCTG
>DASVMB010000534.1:0-9323 GCA_036384575.1 Bacillota bacterium | reverse complement strand
CGGCAAATTTGCTTATGTTGTAAATAAAAACTCAAACAGTGTCACTGCTTATTCGATTAACGCCGACGGGTCATTGACACCGATCAATACCGACATTACCAACAGTTCCTATCCCACTGGAACTTATCCAAGTTTTGGAATCGTTGATCCAACCGGGAAATTCATCTATGTCACTAATACAACATCGGATAATATTACAGCTTTTTCCATTGATCCCGTGACTGGCGCATTGGAGTCTATCGGCGGTAGCCCCTTTGCCACCAGTAGAGATCCTAATACAGTGACTATCGACCGGAATTCCAAATTTGCGTATGCAGCAAATTTACTATCCAACAGTATCAGTATTTTTTCAATCGGGACAACCGGTGCGTTGTCAAATAAAAGTGACGTCTCTATTAGTGTGGAAGGTACACAATCTCCTTATCCCACCTCAATAACCATCACTCCAGACGGCAAATTCGCATATGTCCCACTTCAGGGTTCGACTAAAATTGTCGCTTATGCTATCGATGCCGCAAATGGCGGACTAATAGAGATTAGTGGCAGTCCCTTTACCATTGGTAGCGCCTCATGTTCAATCGCCATCGACCCGACCGGCAAATATGCTTATGTCGCTAATCTGAATACAGATGATGTTACGGGCTATTCCATTGACGTCACGACCGGTGCGTTAACGCCTGTAAGTGGTGGCCCTTTTACTGCCGGGAATATGCCTGAGGACATTGCTATCGATCCAACCGGCAAATTCGTTTATGTGACAAACTATTATACAAACAACGTCATGGCTTATTCCATCGACGCCGTCAGCGGCGCATTGAAAGTCATCGGCACCTCGTTTGCCACCGGTAAAGGTCCCAGTCGTATTGTTATAGTAAAAAAATAAACTTAACAAAATAGCAGAGTGGGTTAAAATGGATCGTAGCTTTTGATAGGGTATCAGGATGGGAACTGGATTGGGTTCAAGCTGAAAATATTTGCGAAGGACGTTCCAATAACTCCAAAAAACAAAACTCTCTAACCGGCCGGCTCGAAAAACGAGTCGGCTTATTGTATAAGAAAACCTTAAGTGATCCGGAAATATCAAAAGGGTGAAAACTTTCACCCCTTTTGATATTTTGGGGTGAAAATAATCATCTTTCAACTGGTGATGTCAGGCATTATATTATAATTAAGGTTTGATATAACATTTTCTGCTAAGGAGCGATTAAATGAACAGAAGATTTCTTTTCCTTGGGTGCCTGGTTTTATTGCTTTGTTTATCCATTTCGGTATTTGCCGAGGGGACTCCGGCTAAGGTAACGATAGCTGCGGATGGCCCTGTAGTCGATGTTTGTTACAGCGTCGACGGATCGAAAATTGTCTTTGCTTATAACAATGTTATTAATTTGTATAAAGTCGACGGGACGCTGATTAAACGGTTTGGAATTAAAGACGGTCCGGACATTGATGTGATGGACTACGCCAATAATACCATCGTCACATTTTCCTATACAAATCCCGCACTCATCAATATTTGGGATGAAAACGGCACGAATATCAAGAAACTCGGTGCGGTTGTTAAAAATGACGGTGACGAGAAATCAATTCCCGAGATTGAAACTGCAAAGAGCTACCGGATGTTGTTCTCCCGTGACGGGAAAAGTATCGTCAATGTATCGAAAACCGACAATTTTGGCGGGGTTAAAGCACGGGATCTTGCCACCGGGAAGGTGACGGTTTTCAAAGGTTACGATGATACCTCGGTCTACGGTTGTAGCTTTAGTGCGGACGGCAGCAAATTTGTTACCATTTCCAGAGATGAACAAGTCAAAGTATGGGATCTGGCCAAAGGGGCTTTAATTACCACCATTGAAACCGGGGATTCGTTGAAGTCAAGTTATGATGGCAAAGACGTTGCGATCTTAGGCGATGGCTCCATTGTTGTTGTTAAAACCGACCTAACACTTTGGTCCGGCGATGGAAAACTTATCAAAACCCTGAAAAAAGAGATTGATTCCGATTATACCCTTGTCCGTGCAAGCCGCGACGGCAATTTGTTTGCAGTGGCGTTTGAGGAAAGCGGATTGGCTTTATACAGCAAAGACGGTTCCTTGCTGAAAGTATTCCAGACTGAAGGCCAATATTCACTCCCCACCGCGGTTACCGGTATAGCCTTCAGCCCGGACAACAAGTTCATGGCTGTTGCAACCGATGGAGGAGATATGGGTAAAGGGGATGTCAGGATTTTTGGACTCTAAAATATGGGGGGCTTTCAAATATCTTCATGCATCATTCATGCTTGAACCAAGCAGGATGGGAACCGGATGTGTTCTAGCTGAAAATAGCTTCGCAGGACGTTCCCAATAACCCCCCAAAATAGACTTTTTGACCGGCCGGCTCGAAAAAGGAGTCGGCTTTATTGTTAGGAATACAGATGGGCGTTACTTTTTAATTATCTGAAAATTTTTATTAAGGGGTGAACATTTTCACCCCTTATTTTATTTTTAGGTGAAAATGTTCAATCTTTATCATTTTAAAATTATGAACTATATTGATAGTAGATAATCGTAAAAAAATAATTTACACAAAGATCATAATTATCCGGGAACTGATTTTGGGTTTAATTATCGATATATGAAAGTTGAATGACAAGTTTTGGTTTCACGGATATGAAAAGCAAAATGTTGTTGCTATAAAGATGAGGTGATTTTCCAGAATTTACAACCATTTTTGTAGATGATCTATCAAATTCTGAATAGGAGGTCGAGTTTTAATGAAAAAAGGATTTTTTCTACTGGCAGCTTTACTCTGTGTAACATTTCTTTTAATTGGATGCGGCGGCGGTCCCGGCGGCAGTAATCCTGGAGACAATACTGGCGTCAGCGATAGTCTTAACGCCCAACTCAATGCCCGCAGTCAAGCAGCTTCCTCACTTCAACAGGTTGCAAAAAACGCTGAACAGGCTGGACAAGAAAAAATGCAGCAGACCCCTCCGCCTGGCCCTTCGGGTATGGTGGCAGCTTTCGGAAATATTTTAGCAGCCGAAGGTGAAGAACCGGAAGGCGAAGAACCTGGAGGGACCCATGGTCCGAAGTGGACTGGCCCCGATGCTGATGGCTGGTATAGTATCACTGGACGTATGTCAGGACTCTTTGAAGATCACGTATTGAAAATCCAGATGAAACTTCCGGATGATTCAACCACCATGTATAAGGTGGAAGATACAACAACCGCCAAAGATGGATCTCCTATTGGCGTTGGCTCTGAAGAAACCACTTATGTCAAAGGAGCGGACGGGCTTGTAAGCGGTACTTCCACTTATATAAGATACTATCGCTTTCCGAATGCAGAGAATGGCCGTATGACCGATTATAAGGCCATCGCTACCCAAAGTTTTAGCAATTTCAGCCCCAACGGGACAGGTCATTATGAAACCACACTCAATCTGATCTCTACGGACTATCCTGCACAGGGTGGTACTATCATAAATGATCGAAAATACAAGGAAATCCTGGATATCAACTTTAATCTGGATAGAACGAAACTTCATGCATCTGGCACAATACAGGATGTAACTACACCTGGAGCCGAAGGGCCCGCCTCTCCATACGAGGATGATTGGGAATTAATTA
Organism: Bacillota bacterium; assembly: GCA_036384575.1. GTDB lineage: Bacteria > Bacillota > UBA4882 > UBA8346 > UBA8346 > DASVMB01. The sequence continues at coordinate 5,712 of DASVMB010000534.1, read as the reverse complement.
CTGGGGCAAACTGAAAACTGGCGAATGAATCAATAGTTCAACCAAAAAAGACCGTTCTAAAAAGACGGTCTTTTTTGATTGAGTCCCCACACTTCACAATAGGGTGAAAAAATTCACCCTTTACGCTAAGAAGAAAAAACAAAATTTTGGCGAAATAAATAAAAGAGATCAATTATACAAAATTATCCTTAGAAATTACAAATAAGGCAGTCGGTGGGAATTGATTATCAGATCGAAAACGGGCCGGTATTTACGACGTTACGCGTCAAAATGGCCCAAGGAGAATCTTTCCGGGCCGAGGCCGGAGCGATGATTGCCATGTCCCCTACCATTGGGATGGAGGCAAAAACCGTAGGAAAAGGAATATTTGGGGACCTGAAAGCCACGGTGGGCGGTGAATCGTTGTTCGCCTCGTTATAGTGTGGTATATCATTGAGGACTTTATAAAAGAAAACTCTTCTTTGACACGGATGCCGGAAAGGGTGATCAGGGCGTTTCTTTACAGATTTATGCGTTGATAGCGGATAAAGTCTTGTAAAGTTACGCCCTTTTGTTTTTGCGCGAGATCATTTGGAAGCGAAAGCTCCGGAAATCATTATAACAACTTACACCAAAAAGAGTGACCCGGTGTCAAATACAAGACATAAGGAGAGCAATATGAATTTTAACGAATATCTCACCCAAGGCGATCTGGATAATGTCAAGAAATTGATTGAAAACGGGACGGATATTGAAACAACCGACGAAGACGGCATGACTCCCCTAATGATCGCTGCGAGTAACGGACATTTGGAGATCGTTAAATATCTGCTTGAAAAGGGCGCTAGGCTGGAAGCCACCGATGAGTTGCAGATGACACCCGTCATGATCGCAGCCTGTTACGACCAGCTTGAGGTGGTGAAATATCTGTTTGAAAAGAATACAGATATTGAGCGGAAAAATAAATACGGGCTCACTACAGCCATGTTGGCCGCCTATAACAATTGCCGGGACGTTCTGGAGTTTTTGCTTAACAACGGAGCCAACGTTGCAGCCAAAGATATCGACGGTTGGAATGCTTTGATGCTGGCATCCAAAAAAGGCCATGCAGCAATCGTCGAATATTTAATTGATCAAGGCGTTGATCTTGAGGCGGAAGACAATCAGGGAAACACCGCCTTAATGCTGGCAGTAGAGAAAGAGCAATCCGAAGTCGCCAGTTTGTTGATTACCAAGGGTGCCAATACCGGCAAATTTGATATTTTTTCGGCGAGCGCCAATGGGCTCTTGGAACGGGTGCAACAGTTGGTCTCCGGAAAGGTAAACCTTCAAACTAAAAATGATGCCGGCCTGACTCCGCTGCTGCTGGCCGTGAGCAACGGTCGTTTGGAAATAGTAAAATTTTTGTTGGATAACGGTTCCAACCTGCAGGAAACCGATGATGAAAGAATGACCCCTCTGATGTTGGCCGCAACCAATGACAATCTGGCAATGGTCCAGTACCTGGTGGAAAAAGGGGCGAATTTGGAAAGCTGTACCGCAGAAGGGGAAACTGCGCTGCGGCTGGCTGCCGATCGTTGGCAGATCGAGATATTGCAATACCTTATTGCCCAAGGGGCGGATATCGATGCACGGGATAACAGGCTGCGGACTGCTTTAATGAGCGCCGCTGCAGGTGATAATCTGGATATCGTGCGTTGTTTGGTGGAAGGGGGAGCGGATCCGGAGGCAACCGATGAAAAAGGTCAGACCGCATTAATGTTGGCGGCGGACGAGTGCCAAGCGGATACTGTTCAGTATCTGCTGGAAAAGGGCGCGGATATCGGGCAACTGGATATTATCCGGGCAAGCATGGTCGGTCTAACCGGGCGGGTCCAGCAATTACTTGAGGCCGGAGTGGACCGGGAGACCCGAAACGATCAGGGAATGACTCCGTTAATACTGGCGGCCAAAAACGGTCATCCGGAGACTGTACGATACTTGGTGGAAAAGGGAGCTCAGGTTGGCGCAGCCGATGTCAACGGGATGACTCCTTTAATCTTTGCCGCCAATTGCGGTTACCCGGAGATTGTAAAATATTTGATTGATAACGGCGCCGATATCGAACGAGCCGATAACGAGGGAACGACCCCTATTGTATTTGCCATATTCAACCGTCAGTTGGAGATCGTCCAATTCCTGGTCGATAAAGGGGCTTCAATTCAAGTCCCCGATCATTTCGGATCCACCCCCTTAATGCAAGCGGCCCGTTTCGGCCATCTGGAGATCGCCGATTATCTGCTGAATAACGGCGCAGATCTTAACGCGCGGGATCAAGACGGGAAAACCGCCTTGGATTATGCAACGGAATATGAACAGGATACCCTCGTAGATTATTTGCGAAGTAAAATGGTTAAAAATTAACCGCCAGCGGAGGCAACCCCATGGCTTATTACGATACGGATAAAATGTTGGATACCCTTGGCCTTGCATATGAAGGTGATGAGCAAGCTAGAGCGGCAATTCAAGGAATCTTACTACCCCATGCGGTGTCGGATGACTATTCCGTGCTGATATTGGTCCAGGAGAAATACGCCTCGATCAATACTCAAGGATTGGTGAGAACTCTCAATATGCCGCCCGAAGAAAACGGCGGCCGCAAGCAGATGGCTGATTTTTATCATTGTGACCAAGAAAGCAAGTCATGGAGCAGTTTTCCGCTTCCCGACAGTTTTGCGGTACGGGAAATGGAATATGCGGATGGTGTGTTCAGTTTTATCGCAGATGACTGTTCGTGCGCAAGCGCACGAGTTATCTCCGGAACAAGCGGGCAGATCGGCAAAGCCACAATGGAAAGTTCTTTTGCCGTAAATGGTGTGTCTGAATCTGTCATTGAAAAATGTTTCCTGAACATTCCCACGACTGTGGTAAAGCCGTCGCAGCCCAAGAAGACCGCTGCTAAAAACCTGCCCATCCGGGATGAGATCATCGGTATGCTCACTTTTAATGAGCGTTTCCAGTGGTTTGAAACAAAGTATCAGACTAAAGGGTATTCTTTTGAGCTTGATATCGACATCGATAACCGGGCTGAAGTAATAAAAAAATTGCCCATGGTACGGGAGATCATTACCCACCTGGAAAGCATCGACCAAAAGATGCGTCAATTTGCCGTAGAGCAATTGCTGGAGTTGAAGAATGAAACTTGGCGCGAGGAAGGCGAACCGGAACTGACCAAGGCTGATTTTACGGCCCGGATGTCGATTGAGACCATTTCTTTTAACGATGATGGCGAATATGAGATTTGGTATGGGGACGGCGATTTATTCTGGGGGCATAGTATCACCGTATCCGTCGATCGGAAAGGCCGACCGGAGCGGGCGGATATCAACGGGTGAAAAGGAGAGATAACATTCGAAAGAGGGATGGGAATGGAAGAACAGGGATACGTCTCATTATGGTTGGGAAAATGTTCGACCTATGAGGAACTGGATAATTATCTTTCGGGAAGTTACACGGATGATGGAGATTACATAAAGTCCAGTTTTGAAAGGGATTTTAAGATTGACCGGTTTGATGAGGATTTTCGTGAAGCTTTTTGTGACGATTTTTCCGCTCATGATTTTGAAAAACTTCTTTTGGGCTGTTCTTATGAAAAATTAGTTATACCTGAATTTGCAAAACATTTCCGGCTCGATTCCAAAGAAGAGTTTAATGCCGGTTTATTACTATACGATTTTAGGTATCAGGGTCAAGTTAAAGAAATATTGTCAAAAGGCATCTATCTAAAATATATCGGATCAGTGGAGTATGACAAAATTTATTAATTTGTCATCGAATCGACAATATCGGCTGGTTGATCATTTGTGGGTCGGCTATCGTGAAAGAATTTTTTGAGGTGGAGAATATGGACCTGTTTGATGAGATCAAGCGCATTGGAAAAAGACCGGTTATTGCGCAAATCGGCGGTTTTAGGCCTGAAGAGGGTCTAAAGAGTTGGTTCGGGGGAAACTTTGTTTTAAAAAAAGATATGAATTGGCCTGGCGATGATGACGGATTGATGGTGCCGGTCATTCAGATCGTGGTTGACGAAGTCCCTAACGGAAAAGATTTCTTTGGAGATACCAAGTTGATTCAAGTCTACCTTAATACGAAAGAATTGCCATCGACACCCGCTAAAAACGGTGACGGCTGGCGGCTGCTTGAATATAAATCAAACGATGATATGGCTGTTGTGGAAACGCCTAAAGAATCTCAAATCCATAAACCGTTTCAAATCAAGTGGATTCTATCAGAGAAGCCGGATTTTCCTTGCTGGGAAGAGTCCTGGGATTATTTTGATATGACGGAGATCAATGAGTCCGAGGAACTTAGCGAGCGTTTTTTTGATGAGTTTGAAAGATATTACCGGACTAAGATAGGAGGATATGCATCTTATATTCAGTCTCTATGCGGGGATTATGAATACGTTTTTCAGATATCTTCCGAGGAAAAGCCGGGATTTATGGTCGGAGACAACGGCAATATCTACATTCTAAAATCAAAAACGGACAACCAATGGTTTTTACATTGGGATTGTTATTGAGGAGATATTCAAGATAATATGCGAATCGAGTGAATTAAAAAGAATATAGCACATAAAGTTTTATGACGGAATCACTTTAACTGGGTTTCAAAAATTATCTGAACGCTGGATGAAATTCTGTTAATTGTTCATCATGAGATCATCAAATATGTAAATGATGATAATTTATGCTTTGCTGATTAGGACAATTTATTCCCAGTGCGTAGTAGGCTAACCGGTAATTATTATATCGATTGTGTTTCATACATAAAACATATAAACCCGATAGGATTTCAAATCATGGTAAGCATAAGGATGATAGAATCCAACCGGGATGGGGAAGACGATTATTTGGGTTTGGATGTGACTTTATTTACACAATCCTAAAATTGTTGTAAGTCAGTCGGAAAAGAACCGGATGGCCCGGAAATAGGTTAATTTGGCTGAATCATAAAGAAAGGGCAATTAACCAATGGAACATAAGGCCTTTCTCTTCGATACGCGGGGTTTTAATAAAGAATTACGCCCACTGATACTTACATCGGGACAAACTGGCGACACGCAACCTTTAAAGATATTTATTACGAATCATATGGGAAAAGCCCGTTCCCCTTATACCGGGGAATTGCTGGAGTATGATTGGGAAAATGAACTTGAGAATGGCGATATGCAGGAATTAGCCGACTTTGGTATGACTTGTTACTATTTACCCGAAGCCGACCAAGGTCTTGTTTATTCTTGGGATGCGCTTTTAGAGGCATTACGACAGATACCGATCGAATGGGATGCGGAATATTGCATCTTCGGACGTCCATTAGAAACTGCCTCTTTCATGCTTGATCCGGGCAGGATAGGAACAGGATTCGTTCAAGCTGAAGATATTTCCGCCATTTTCAGGGAATTGGCTGCTGATAAAGAACTTCTGATTGCCCAAGGATTGCCTTCCAGTGAAGAAACACTCTATGAATTAACTGCCGCGGAGTTGACTGAGGCCTATGACCAATTAATGTCATTATATAAAGATGCCATGGAGAATGAATGTGGGTTATTGATGACATTTTAGAAATATTGTGATAAGGCTTAAAATGTTTATGTTGCGTTATTAATGACCTGGAATTCACCGATTGGGAGCGAATCATAATGCAGGCAAAGAAGGATACTGCTACTTTTTCGGGGGAGCAGACCTGTCTCTC
>DASVMB010000533.1:0-3306 GCA_036384575.1 Bacillota bacterium | reverse complement strand
ATGATCAACCCCGAAAAGCTCCAGGTACGAAAAACTTTAAAAATGGAAATCCCGAGAACTCTCAGCCAGGAATATTGTGAGTTTTTACTAGATTTGATAGAAAGCGCCCTTGAAAAATCATTTCAAATCTCTAAAATAAGGTTGTGTCAAAACTTCATTTCATGATTAAATTCTTACGGTTTTTCGAGTTATAGTAACAAAATGTTCCTAACCTGAATCCACAAGCAACCTTGGAGAATTACGCCGGATAAGGCATACGCCCGTTTAAGGGTTCTCGGATCGTGGTTAAAGAAGCGGTGTTTTTTCAATTTTTTCCTTCTTACCTTTTCGGGAGCCGGTGTTTTTAGTTACATGGAATTCAACAGCGGAGGATTGAAGATGGCGGAAACACTCATCAGTTTGCTTCATGTTTCCAAGGATTATAATGGCAGTGAAGCCATTAAGGATGTAACGTTACATATCAAACGTAACGAATTCTTCACCATGCTCGGCCCCAGCGGCTGCGGAAAAACGACCACCCTCCGGATTATCGGCGGTTTCGAAATCCAGTCCGAGGGCCAGGTCCTCTTTGCCGGAGTGGATATCGACTCGCTACCTCCGTACAAAAGAAAGGTCAACACGGTATTTCAGAAATATGCCTTATTTCCTCATATGAACGTCTATGAGAACATCGCCTTCGGATTGCGCATCAAGAAGATGGACAAAAAAATCATCGACCAAAAGGTCGGCCAGATGTTGGAATTGGTCTCGCTCTCCGGGTACGAGCGGCGCTCGATCCATTCGCTCAGCGGCGGCCAGCAACAGCGGATCGCCATCGCCCGCGCTTTGATCAACGAACCCGAAGTACTGTTGCTCGATGAACCTCTGGGCGCCCTGGACTTGCAACTCCGCAAAGAGATGCAGCTGGAGTTGAAAGCGATGCAGCAACGGCTGGGAATTACCTTTCTTTACATCACTCACGATCAAGAAGAAGCGCTGACCATGTCGGACACCATCGTGGTCATGGATCAAGGCCGGATTCAGCAGATCGGAACCCCCGAATCCATATACAACGAGCCGGTTAACTCCTTTGTTGCCGGGTTCATCGGTGAGAGCAACATCGTGGACGGAACCATGCTTGAAGATCTCCTGGTGCAGATCGCCGGGAGGCAAGTCCGTTGTTCCGATAAGGGATTTGCCGCAAACGAACCGGTAGACGTGGTCATCCGTCCCGAGGATTGGGAAATCGTGAACGCGGATGAAGGAATCTTCAGCGGAACCGTCCGTTCCGCCACCTTTAAAGGCGTACATTACGAAATGATCGTGAGCGCCCAAGGAATCGACTGGCGGATCCACAACACGAAAATGTGGCCCAGCGGTGCCCGGATCGGCCTTGCCATCGATCCGTTCAATATTCACATCATGAAAAAGGTGACGGCATGATGCGGAAAACCTGGGGTGCGTACCCCTACGTCTTCTGGATGGCCATTTTCACGGTCATTCCCATGATTCTTTTGATTTATTTCAGTTTATCCGTGAAGACCCCCGCCGGGATCCGTTTCTCGTGGGACAACTTCCACCGTTTCCTGGAACCGGTCTATATCAAGGTTCTCATCCGCTCGCTAGTCCTGGCCGGAGTCAGTACCTTATTCTGTCTGCTTCTGGGTTATCCCGCGGCGATGATTCTGGCTGGCCGGAGATTAAATTATCAAAACACCCTGGTCCTGCTGATGGTCCTCCCGATGTGGATGAATTCACTCTTGCGGACCTACGCCTGGCTGACCATTCTGGAGAGAAAAGGATTACTGAACACGCTTTTAGGTTGGATCGGCCTGGGGCCCTTCAACCTCCTTTATAACGATTTTGCGGTTACTTTGGGCATGGTCTATAATTTCCTTCCCTTTATGGTGCTTCCGATATACTCTGTCTTAAGCAAGATCGATCATAGCCTGATCGAGGCGGCCCAGGATTTGGGCGCCAATCCTTTCTTAACGTTTCGCAAGGTAATTTTCCCGCTCAGCCTGCCGGGAGTCACTTCCGGGATTACCATGGTCTTTATGCCCGCAGTGACCACCTTCGTAATCTCCCGGCTTTTGGGCGGAGGCCAATATACCCTCATCGGCAACTTGATCGAGAGTCAATTCCTGACCGTGGGCGACTGGAACTTCGGTTCCGCCATATCCATGATCATGATGTTCATCATCCTGGTGGGAATGGGATTTACATCACGCTATGAAACCAAGCAGGAAGGCGGGGGATTGTGGTGAGGAGTTTCCTGAGACGCGGTTACATCTTTTTAATTTACGCCTTTCTGTATGCGCCCATCATCGTACTTGCCCTATACTCGTTCAACAGTTCCCGCTCCCGCGGCTCCTGGGATGGTTTCACCCTCAACTGGTACGCCGCTATGTTCCGGGATCGCCAGATATTGACCTCTTTGTATTATTCGTTAATCATCGGGGTTATTGCCTCTTGCGCGGCCACTATGGTAGGCACCATGGCTGCCTTTGGAATCCGGAATATGAAGCCCCTGCCCCAGGCGACGGTAATGAACCTAACCTATCTGCCGGTGCTTAACCCGGATATCGTCACCGGTATCTCTTTCATGCTGCTCTATATCTTTTTCCGTATGCAACTCGGTTTTGCAACCTTGTTATTGTCCCATATCACCTTCAACATCCCTTACGTGATCCTGTCGGTGTTGCCCCGGGTGAAACAACTGGATCAGAGTGTATATGACGCCGCACTAGATCTGGGCGCCACCCCGGGACTGGCTTTCCGTAAGGTGGTGCTTCCGGAGATTATGCCCGGGGTACTCACCGGGTGGCTACTCTCTTTTACCCTGTCCCTGGATGACTTCGTCATCAGTTTCTTCACCACCGGGTCGGGAGTTTCCAGTCTTCCGATCACCGTTTATTCCATGGCGCGGCGCGGGATCAACCCTAAGATCAACGCCCTATCCACCCTGATGTTCGTAAGTATCCTGGCGCTACTCGTCATTGTCAACATCGGTATGGCAAGACAAAATACAGCCAAATCCAAGGAGGACTGAATAAGTTGAAAAAAATCATCTCTCTGATCCTGGCCGTGATGGCGCTGGGATCCGCCGTGATTTTGAGCGGCTGTGGGGAAAAACAGAATGTGCTGAACGTTTACAACTGGGGCGATTACATCGACGAATCGGTACTGCCGGAGTTCGAAAAGAAATTCAATGTGAAGATCAATTACGACACCTTTACCACCAACGAAGATATGTATGTGAAGGTCAACGCCGGCGGGAGCCATTATGATATTCTTGTGCCTTCGGACTACATGATTAAGCGGATG
>DASVMB010000532.1:0-7260 GCA_036384575.1 Bacillota bacterium | reverse complement strand
CCCGCTTCCTTCAAGGCGTTGGCAATCGCCGCCAAATCCTCCTTGGGCGGAACTTGCAGATCCTTGGAACCGTTCAGCGCCAAAACGGGACAGGTTACTTTTTTAAGCGTGGGAACCGGATCATAGTCGATAAAGAACCGGTACCACGGGGTGATCGCGCTCTGGAGTTGAGCCTCGATTACCGCCGGACTGTTACCCGTCGCCTGCTTTTCCGTGTCGCTCATTCCGCTGAATAACTGCTCCGCATACTCGTGAAGTTTGATTTTTCTTGCCTCGGGTTCGTTCATCCTGCAAATTGCGAAGATATTCTCCAAGTAACCCTGTTGCGCGGCCAAATCTTTGTCTGTACCTCCGCCGGCTCGGATAATCAGATCCGATTGTTTCCGGATGATCTCCTCGCCACTCAACCCGGGTCCTGCCAACAAAATGATGAAGGCCACATCCTTGGAACGGACTGCGGCCATGGGGGCGACGATACCGCCCTCGCTATGGCCGATTAGGCCGATCTGCCGGAGATTGATATCCTTCCGACTTTTTAAGAATTCAACTCCTGCCAGCACATCACCGGCAAAATCAGGACTGGTGGATTGGTCGACACGGCCGGATGTACCGCCGATGCCCCGGTCGTCAACCCGTAAGACTGCGATACCGCGCCGGGTCAGGTAATCGGCAATCACCCAAAACGGTTTATGATTCATAAGGGTTTCATTCCGATCCTGAGCCCCGGAACCGGTGATCAGAATGACCGCGGGGAAAGGACCTTTTTCCTTGGGCGTAGTCAGGGTCCCTGCTAGTCGAATCCCGGCAGCCTGATTGAGATAGGAGACTTCCTCCTCATTATACGGAAAAGGTGGTTTGGGTTCCTGGGGACGTCTTAACTCTACGACTTCTGCCGTCCGTTTGAAGATCAATGGGAAAGCGGTGCCCTGCTTCCACTCACCCGTGATTTCCGTTCCCGCCTCATTTAAGGTCCCATCAAACGTCCCTTGGATCACCGGCAGGTCCAGATGCACCTTGCCATCCTTGAGAATCGTCTGAGCCACCGGGATATCATTCGCACCCTGATCGATGCTATCCAGTTTACTGCTGAAACTACCATCCGCATTTTTCGTCACTTTAAGAACCAGCCGCAACTCCGCCCCGGGAACCTTCAAAACGCCGAGCCAGTTTCCGGAGATATCTAAAGAACTCTTTTCCGCCGCGATGGTTCCCGCTTGCATGATGATCAAAACCCCCGTCAATAAAGAGAGTAACAGTTTTCTCATTGGCTCATTCTCCCTTCCGGCCTACGCTTAGATTCATTTAGCCTTCCAAATCCCGCTCGATATATTCAAAATCCACCTCCACCCGCAGATAACATCGGGACCAGCCGATGAGCGATGGCCATCGGCTTATCTTTCCGAAGAGGAACCCTTTGCCTCAAAGCGATCCCCATCCGGATCCTGCAGATAGACATATTGCTGGTCAGGTCCCGCTGTAAGCTTGACAAATGCCGCTTCCGCCGCCCCGCGACACTCGGGACAGGCATGCCGCGGTATTAACACCGCAGCAATTCTCCGCTCCGGGCCGTAGCCCCGTAAAGCCCGGGAATGAATGACCCGATAACCGCTGCAATGGGTGCAGCGGCGGATCTCCTCCGCCTGCTCCTCTTCTATCTGATCGGTGTCATAATAGATTTTACGATTTCGCTTGAAGAACGGCCCTTTACCGAAGATCCGGTCACGGTCGAGATCCTCGCGATGCCTCCAGATCTCGCGTAGATACTCTACTCCCTTGCGAACCGCCGGATTCACCGGGCGGGAACGGTCACTGAGCGAAGGTTCCCAGTCCGGCTCCCGGACCTTCGAATAGTCCAACCCCGCGAGGGCTAAGATGATGCCCACATTCACATAGGGCAAAGCCCCTTCGATGGAATAACCGCCTTCCAGAACGACGATATCCGGGGCTAAAATTTCGGTGAGCCGCGCGTAACCGCCGGCAGTTACCCGCATATCGGTCAGCGGATCGGTATAATGATTGTCCTGCCCGGCGGCGTTGATCAGGATGTCAGGCTTGAAATCCTCCAGTACCGGCAGAGCCAGATTCTCGACGACATACAAAATCTCGTTGTCTCCGCTGCCGGGAGGAAGCGGCACATTCAGATTCATCGCCAGAGCCCCCGGGCCTCCCAGTTCATTGAGATCCCCAGTACCGGGGTAAAGGGTCCGGCCATCCTGATGAAGACATATGTGAAGCACTTCCGGATCGTTATAATAAATATCCTGGCTGCCATCGGCGTGGTGGGCATCGGTGTCGACTACTGCAATCTTGAGATGAGAGCCGTACTTTTGCCGGATGTGCTCGATCATGATCGCTTCATGATTGATGGTGCAAAAGCCGCGGCAACCGTGGACGATCCGCATCGCGTGGTGGCCGGGGGGCCGGAGTAGCGCGAAGCACCGTTTCACTTGATGCTCCATGACCGCATCCGCCGCAACAATGGTACCACCGGCTGCAATCAAATGTGAATCCGTAGCCTGCGCACCGACATCAGGGACACAGATATGAGCCCGGCTCACTTCGGCCACGGTCGCGAGTTTAGGCCGGAGTTCAACCATTCCGGGTAGATCGAGGAGTCCTTCCTCTACGATCTGATCCCTGGTATATAGGAGCCGTTCCTCCCGCTCCGGATGACTTGGTTCGATGGCCCAGTCAAAGGCGGGAAAAAAAACCAGGCCGATTTGGTGTTTTGTCTGGAGCATGATCTTCGCTCCCTCATCGATCGATCCGGATCGGGATCACACCCGGCCGGAGTTGGGCCTGGATGGTGTAGATCCTTCCCACGGTATGAAATCCCCGTACCATATTGAATACTTCTTCATGCACAATCTCGGCTGCCGCGCCATCCGTAGCGACTCCGATCCGGGCTGCCAACTCCCTTGTATGAGCCAGCGCTTCCGCCCGGGCCTGTTTGGTTTCGTAAAGCAATGGCCGGTCGATCGTATCGGAATAGTCAAGCTCCGGAATGACCACTCTTCCCAGCGCAGTATCGGCATGCAGGGTTATCGCGGCTGTAGGCCGGCTAGCCGCGGCACCCACTGCGTTTGCAACTTCCGGGTACGGTAGCACCGTATAAGGCACGTCCAACTTGACGGCAATAAGCGGTATATAGGTTGCGGCCGGAGCACCCAGCCCAATGATTCTATCCGGTTTCAGGTTGCATGGTGCCAACACCTCGGAGACCGTATAAACCGGCCGGGAGGCCAGATCCCGGTAAACTCCGCGCACGGCCGAAGCGGCCAAACTGCAAAATTCCGCCACTACTTTTTCGGCAAGCTCCGCCGGGCTTATTCCCGCCTGAACGGCCAAGGGTTCCAAAGCGGCCAGCCCGCGGAAGACTTCGCCTAATGGCGCCAAACCCAAGGCAGCCACCGCATCGGTCGGCGTTACCACCGGACCGCCGAAGATGGCGGGTGGTCCATCACGTCCCGGGCCGATCCTTATCTTTCCGTTCTCCCAAACCACTTTGCTGTCTCCACCCAAACCGATGGAACGGGAAAATAGCGCCGGAACCGAGGTTTTGTATCCGGAAATCTCTGCTCCGTTCCGTTCATTCAAAGGTTCCCCGTTCACCAGTACCGAAATATCGGTAGTGGTCCCGCCGATATCCAAAATAACCGCGTTATTCAAGGGTTCTCGGGTAAGCGCTAAGGTACCCATGATACTTGCAGCCGGTCCGGAAAGGATCGTTTCCACCGGACGGGCTGTTGCATCTTCCAGTCTTAAGGTACCGCCATCCGCTTTTAAAAGAAAGACCGGCCCGGTAATGGCCGTTTCCGTCAGCAGCTCCCGAACCATTCTCGCGAAATCCGTCTGAATTCCGGCGACATTGGAGTTTAAATAGGCTGTGGTGATCCGGCGGGGAAAGTTAAGCCGTCCTGAAAGACGGTGGCCGAGGGTTACTGAGCCGAATCCCGGAGTTTCACTCCTGGCTATCTGCTCAATCTCCAACTCCTGACAGGGATTACGGGTGGAGAACTTACCCACCACGGCCAATGCCCTGGCTCCCTCCAGGTTCGCTTCCCGAATTGCGGAACGCACTTCTGTATCGGTGAGGGGGGTCACCTCCCGGCCACGATGATCGATAGCCCCGCTAAGTTGATGAATGGGAAAACCAAATCCCAGATCAGCCGGGTTTAGCCCGGGGCCGGGTACAGCCAAAACCGCCGTGGGATCGCCGCGCCGCTCGACAATGGCATTCGTCGACAGCGTGGTGGAGAGATGAAGTTCAATTTCTCCAGAACCGGCTTTCGATACGGATCGGAGCAATTCACGAAGGACTGCCGCCGTTCCGGCCAATAGCCGGGAGCGATCCGTCGCTGCTCTGGCCGTAGCCACGACCTTCCCCTCATGCACCAAGACAGCATCGGTATTGGTGCCGCCCACATCGATCCCGATTAAATCGCGCATTGGATTGATCTGCCTTCTTTATGATTCAGGTCAAAAGTCAAAAAGCGACTCACCCTTCTTGCTCCCCTCTCCCGCTTGCGGGAAAGAGGGGAGAGGTAGATTCAAGACTGGAAAAACATCGAAGGATCTGGGTTACTCTCTTTGGCGCCTTACGCCAGAGAGAGCGAGAGTGAGAGTGAGTCGTAAGCTTTCAAATGTGCCCTCCATCCCTCACGCCTACCCTACCATATCGGAGGACGTTCCCTCTCCCGACTTTGGCTCAGGTAGTTTAATGATCTTATGGCCTTCGGCATCCACCATGAAATCAAAATGATTCAACTTCTCTAAACGGCGTAACCTTTCCGCCAATTCACTCGGATCAGCCCCCAAAAACTCGGCTGCAGATTGAATAAACGGATCATATTGAATGGTAGTTACCCCTTGGGTCGTAAGCAGCTTAAGCAACGCGACGATATCCTCAATCAGATCGGTCACGTCCAACAGCCGGGACGCTGTTGCCTGCTGCCGCTCGGCCATACCGTTGACTAGCTTGCTGATGACCGGCGGTTACTGCTCCAGGTATTCCTGAAATGCCGTCCTATAAATCACGATCAGCCCCGCTTCCTCCAGAGCGACCGCGGTTTCGGTACGTCGGCCCTCCCTAAGAAGCAGAGCCGTTTCTCCGAAAATATCCCCCGGTTTTAACTCCGCGAGTACGACCTTTTCCTTCCCCTGGACCGAAAGCTCCACCCGGCCCGCTTTTAAAAGATAAGCCACGTTAGCCGGGGTGCCTTCCTCAAAGATGACTTGATTCTTGTAGAAAGTCTGGACCGGAAAATCCTTCATGCTTGACCCTCCCGTATGATGAGCGATGAGCGTGTTACAGCGCAGCAATGAGGGTACGCGGGAGACGGATCATCCGGAATTTCTCAATCCATCCACGCTGCATCTAAGATGGTAACGGCTGCAACTTCGGTATAATCAGATCTATTATACCATCATTCACCAGAGGCAGGAGACAAATTATAAAGGGTAAAGAGAAAATGAAAAACCGAATTTCTGGCACGGGATGTTTTTAAAAAATTAAGTGTAACCTGGAAAGGCGGTCTTTGATCTCCCCGACTACTTGTCTTTCGGCCTCAATATTCGGCGCAGCAAAGGTGACCCCCAGTCGTAAGTAAGCTCCGGCATCATCCCAGGGAACCATAGAGATCAAAGCCTCCCGCAGAATAAATTCGGCCGCGGCCGCCGCGGTGGCGAACCGGACTCCGCTCCCGTTCCCCCAGGGACTGGGGAGATAGCAATAAAAGGTGGCTCGAGGTTTCGTCGCTGTGAACCCCACTTCATTCAGGGCTGGAACCAGCAGATCGAAGCGCCGTGAATAACGGCTGCAATTTACCTCGGTTAGCTCCGGATGATTCAGGGCGTATGCCCCGGCCAACTGTATCGCACGAAACTGGCCGGAATCCGTATTATCCTTTATACGGCCGTACGCGGCGATCACCGTTGCGTTACCGGCCAAAAAACCCAACCTCCAACCTGTCATATTGAAAGCCTTTGAAAGCGAATGGACCTCCACCCCAACCTCGCTGGCTCCCGGTAACGACAGGAAACTCAGCGGTGGCGAGCCGTCCAACGTCAGCGCTGCGTAGGAAGCATCATTGACGACCACAATTCCGTTCCGTTCCGCAAACCGAATCACTTCGCCGTAAAACTCCAGAGTCGCGCTTCGTCCGGTGGGATTATTCGGATAGTTCAGGTATAACAGTTTGGCCCGGCGCAGCACCGTAGGGGGAATCTCGTTAAAATCGGGTAGAAAGCCGTTTTCCGGACGTAACGGGAGGTTGTAGACACTGCCTCCCAAGTAATGGGTATGGGTGGCCAGGATCGGATAACCGGGAACCGTGGTCAGGGCCACGTCGCCCGGGTTGATAAAACCCAGGGGTAACATGGCCAGGATCGATTTCGAACCGATGCCGTGCAAGATTTGGCTTAACGGATCAAGGCCGGTTACACCGTATACCCGTTTTAGATAGTCCGCTGCAGCGATCTGAAATTCAGGAATGCCATTATCGGCGTAAAAACGGTTCCCGGGTAGACCCGAGTTTTCAGCCAATACTTCTACAATACGGGGATCTGCGGGTTGATCCGGTTCGCCGACTCCTAGATCGATCAGGGGAATGTCCTTATGACTGGCTATGGCTCGCGCTTTCCATTCCTTGATCCGGGCAAACTTATATGACGCGCCGGCTGTTTCAAAAAACCTGCCCCCCAACCGCTCGGCGACGTGCTCCTCGCACCTCAATCTCATCATCTCCTTCACTTGAGTGAATGGTATCGCTAAGATCCGGATCCAACCGGGATAGATCCTTTAAAGTCTCCCGTCTGCGGATCAGGGCCGGAGTCCCGTCCATTCGGATTAAAACTTCCGCCGGACGCAACCGGTTGTTATAATTGGAACACATCGAGTATCCGTAAGCCCCGGCATCCAAAACACCGATCAAGTCCCCCGGTTCCATCCGGGGCAGGTTTCGCTCCCGTGCCAGAATATCACCGCTCTCGCAGATGTTCCCGACCACGGTGACGTTTTCGTACTCCGCGTTTTTAGGAACACCCGCCGCATCATAGGCCTCCATCTCATGGTAGGCATCGTAGAGTACCGGCCGGGCAAGCACGTTGAAGCCCAGGTCAGTCCCTACGTAGCGGGTGCCGTAACTTTCCTTGACCGAATGGACCGTTCCCAACAAGACTCCGCTCTCCGCCACTACGTAGCGGCCGGGCTCGATCTGAAAGGCAACTTCGCTCCCGTAACGCTCCAGCCAAACCTGAAGC
>DASVMB010000531.1:0-2827 GCA_036384575.1 Bacillota bacterium | reverse complement strand
ATATCAATAAGCTTTTGGCATGACAATATTGCTGATTTGATTGTAACATCGGACCTTTTTTAAAAAAAGATGCCATCAGGCCAATTTAGAAACGTTGATCCGGCTTAAAACGGTATATTTTGGCCAGTTGGCATGGGGGTGGGTGGGGTGGAAAAGGGCAGAAGTCATTAAATCAACTGAAAACGGGGTGGCGGTGAAAAGGAGCATCAGCTATCATCCCGGGATTCGGACGAGCCTTTACGCGCAAAAAGAGCTGCCGCCTCGGCCCGTCCGGAGACCCCAAGCCGTTCGTAAATGCGACTGAGATGGTTTTTGATCGTTCCCCGGCTGACATATAACCGGTGGGCTATTTCGGTGTTACTTAGGCCGGCAGCCGTTAAACGTAAAATCTCCCAATCCTGTTGAGAAAGGTTCTTTAGGGCTCGATCCGTAAGGGGAGGTTGGGTATACTTAGGGGTTCCAGGGATGCCGTCATTTTCTTTTGAAGTCGCCTGCGGTTTGGTGATTTCATTCTCACGAGCGACCCGCTGGATAACCTTAGCCGCCACCTTGGGCGAAATGGGGGCACTGCCGTCCATGGCCTGGCGAATGGCGGTAATTATCTCCTCTTTTCCGATATCCTTGAGCAGATATCCGGCGGCACCGGCTTTGAGTACCCCGAAGATCAGTTCATCCTCGTCAAATGTCGTTAAAGCAATAACTCTCGTCCCGGGATACTGTTCGATGATGGTTCGGGTGGCAGTAATACCATCCATTTCCGGCATTCTCAAATCCATTAACACAACATCCACAGGTGTACCTGCCAAAAACTTGACGGCCTCATTCCCGTTAGCCGCCATCCCCGCCAATATGATCTCCGGTTCCGCTCCGTGTAGCATCAACGCCAAACCTTCCCGGATCAGCTTCTGGTCATCTACCACCAATACTTTCACAGCCATCTTCACATCTCCTCATCATCGGTATCTCCAACCCCAGATCGAATCCCCATTCCGGCGCGGATCGCCAATAGAGTTTACCGTGAACTGCTTCCAACCTTTCTTGTAACCCAAGCAAACCGAAGCCCTTTTTCATTTGCACAACTCCGTGGCCATTATCGCTGACCCGAACCAATAGATACCCTTCCTCCCAGCGTACAGTGATTTCCACTTGCTCGGCATGACCATGGCGGACGGCATTGGTCAATCCCTCCTGGATGGCTCGGTATACCAATTCATTAATCTCGGGATCAATATCTATAAACTCTTCCGTAATTTTTACAAATATCTCTACTCCTGTAGAATCAGCAAAAGCTTTGGCCACCCGCTCCCATAGCATCCGGCCGCAGGGACGGTTAACAACCTGCGTACGCAACTCTTTCATGGAAGCCCGTATTTCGTGCAGACCTTCCCGGGCCACCTCACGCACGGCACAGATATGTTCCCGGGCGGCTTGCGGATTGTCTTCCAGCAGTTCCAGCGTTCCTCCCAGTTGTAAAATCATTGAAGTTAAGGTATGTCCCAAAGTATCGTGAATATCCCGGGCTAAACGGTTTCGCTCTTCGACTTTAGCCAATTCCCGAACTTCCTCCGCGTATTCCTGTAAGCGCAAATTCGCTTGGGCCAAAAAGGCGGTGGATTCCCGAGCCCTTTCTAAAAAGGTGACCTCCGCCTGGCGTTTGCGCCACTGGGTAAACCCAAACGCTGCCAGCAGACAAATACCGTAATATACCAGGAAATACTGAAGAATAATCCCGGCAATTGAGGGAGAAACGGACATTCTAAAATAAATCGTTATGATCGCGATAGCCCCCGGAATAGCTGCCATGATCCAGGACCACCAATATGGAAAAACCAGCAGCGCCAACAAACCCGGGAGCAAAAACCACCAGTAGTAATAGAATAAATCATTGCCACTCCAAGCGATCCCCACAACCGCTGTAACCAGGCAAGGAATCCATAAAACAAAGCGTATCCACAATTTGTGATCGCCCAACACCAAAGCGACAATCATCCGGAATGATATAACCAAGCAAGCCAATACGATAGTTTTACTGGTTAAAGATGCGGTTCTGTCAGTAATAATCCGTATACTCCATAACAAATGGGCTACCCCTGTCAAGGTTAAAAATAACCTGTTAAACAGCCGATCCATAGATAGCCTCCTTTTGATGGGATACTGTATGTTTACTTTTATTCACGCCACAGAGTGGAATTACCTAATAGTTCAGCCATTTTCCTTAGAGTAATTCCTTTTTCATTTCGTTTATTTTTTATAAAATCCCCAAATTTTCCATGAATCCTCGCTTCTTTTGTTCGCTTGTATGCTAACATGGTAATATGAAAAAATAATCTATGTCAATCAAGTTTTAAAAAATAATTTATATTTTCCCAAAAGATAGTCCCGATCACCTCATATGGAACATGATTCTTACCTTTTGCTTTGCAATCTACCTTTGGACCAATAAATGAAATCCATTATTTTACCTATCGAAAAATTGGCAATTAATTATAATGATTGGTCAAAAATACCAAAATAAAAAGACGCCCATAACGAGCGCCTCAAAAATCCCATTTAACTCCTTGCTCCGATTTTCATGAACTTGTTTCGTGCCCTTTCGTGTGATAAAATCCTTATCTTCAACTTTGCGGGTCTACCCAACCAACCCCATTCTCATCTTGGCGGAATCCACGATAATTTGGATTAACTCCTGATAAGTAAAGCCCTCATGCTTGCAAATAATCGGAAGATCGGAATCGATGGGGTGAAGTCCGGCTAAAGGATTTACTTCAATGAATTGCGGTTTTCCGTGGCGGTCGGACCTTACATCGATTCTCCCGCCATCGCGGCA
>DASVMB010000530.1:0-3581 GCA_036384575.1 Bacillota bacterium | reverse complement strand
TTTCTTGGTCGAAAAAGTGATGGCGAACCCGGGGTAAAAGTTCTATGGCGCGGGTTCCAAAAACTTAACGACGGCCTCCTATTTATCGAATATTATAAATTTTCCATCTCCTCCTAAGGATGTGGGTAATGAATAGCAGTGTATATGGGGCGTTCACTACATTACGGACTAAAACGAACCGGCATTTGGTGGTTCAACAAAACAAACTAATCGTCATCGGTGAACAAGCCGCCCGAAAAGGTGTAAAGTCGCTTCTGGACTGGTTGAACCGTACCCCTAAGGCTCCGCCTCAAGCCTTGATTTTCATATCCAATCGTCCGGCCGTTGATGTTTTGGGTTTCCAACCCAGTGATTCCAATATGCCGGGGTTGGATTTCATTGCCACCAAAACGGTATTGAAAAAGGAATCTCATACTTTTCTGATTCCGGTCTGGCGTTTCCGGGAGATCCTGATCGACGGGGCTGAGGACTTATATGCCCCCATGTTGGGATTGGATCTTCGGGAAGGTCAATATCTCCAGAATGGACTGGCAATCTTCAATGGCGATCGGCTGGTTGGGGAACTGTCCCGGGCTGAGACACAATCCTTTGGAATCCTTACCAATCAGATAAAGGGGGGCAGTATCTCCTACCGGGATGGATCAGGGATGTGGAAGGGGAAGTTTTCGATGCGGAATGTCTCCGCCAAAACCCGTATCAAGGTTAAGCTCAATCACGGTCGACCGTATTTTTTGATTGAGACCAAAATCACCGGGTTCTTGGCCGAATTGTTAGGGAGGGATCACGAACTCACTCCCGGTTCTGTCAATCAACTGGAACGAGTCATCGAGACGGAAACGCGGCAAAACCTGATCAAGTTGATCGGTAAGATGCAGCGGTTACAGTCCGATGGTATCGGTTTCGGCGAAAAGCTGCGGGCACAACATTACGGCTTCTGGAAGGGACATAACTGGAAACAGCTCTACCCAACCAGTCGATTTCAGGTTGTGGTCAAGGCCGATGTGATACGGAATGGAGTGACCAGATAATGCGTAAAAAAACCGGCCTTAGGCCGTTTTTTTTTACGACTCGGAACCGTCTTTTTCCGGAGACTCCTTGTGTAGCAAAGAATGAATCTTGTGAATGATCCAATCCTTGCGGAACAGCCCGATGACAAATAAGATACAACCGATAATGGAGACGATGATCACCGGCAGGTAATCACGTTCCTGAATGTTGGAACCTATGAATGAAGTGGCGAGAAGCCCGGGAAATCGGGCGATAGTGAATAGGATAAAAAAACGCCAGGGATCGATGGGGGTGAAACCCGCCAAGTAAACCAGGATATCCTTGGGAATTCCCGGAATTAGGAAGAGCAAAAACAATGTGATCTCGATCTTTGGGCTGTTGATGAGCATATCCAACCGCTCAAGATCAGTGGGAGAGAGGAAATTCTTGATCAGCCTGAAACCAAGCAGCCTTGCGATATAAAAGGCAATTACTGACCCCAAAATAATACCGGCAGTTGAGTAGACCGTACCCAAAAAGGTTCCGAAGACATACCCGCCGGCCAATTGAACCAGTTCGCCGGGGATGGCGGTGATCACGACTTGGACTGCTTGGAGGCCAATGAAGACAGGTATGGATACGAGGCCTAAGGAAAGAAGAAGTGTCCGGAATTTTCCCGGGTTTTTCACCAAATTCGTGATGCCCGGAGCGTATTTGATCGTAAGAAAAATGATGGCCGCAATCAGTAAAACAAGTAGCAAAAGGTTTATTCCAATTGACAAACGGTTACGCCGCTGCTCCATAGGTTGCTCCATTTTCTAATCGTTTTTCGCCGATCGGAAGTTTTTTTAGGGGCAGAATACATTAGACAAAGCCAGGACCATTATCTCATATTATGATTGATTATTCCAGTAATTTAGAGTCTGAAACAAGCGGGGGTTCTCCCGCACTTTACCAAGTGCGCCCTTATGTACCTCTGGAAAACGCGTGTGTCGGATAGTTATTTTCGTTTCCATATTATAGATACGGATGGTTTGGGAGAATGTCTGAGAGAGAAGGCTCGCCTTCTCTCCCTCGCAGGTCGCGCTTTATTAAGCGCGCGGAGCAAGAGGAAGCTGGGCAAGGGTGAAAAGATCTTGCGCCATCAATTGGTTTTATCAAAAAAAATCCGGGCCATTGCCCGGATGGTTCTTCCGATCTTTTAATTCAATGATGTTCGGCCCATTAGGTAGCGATCGCACTCCCGGGCCGCACCCCGCCCTTCATGAATCGCCCAGACCACCAGACTCTGACCACGGCGCATATCGCCGGCAGTGAAAACGCCTTTTACGTTGGTGGTAAACCGGCCGCACTCCGCCTTGGCGTTGGAACGGGCATCCCGTTCCACACCCAATCCGGTAAGGAGGGTATCTTCCGGTCCGAGAAAACCCATAGCCAACAAGACTAACTGGGCCGGCCAGACTTTCTCGGTTCCGGGGATCTCCTTGGGAACCTGGCGACCGTTGACATCCATTTCCCATTGAACTTGAACCGAGTGGACCTCCTTGACATGGCCACTGCCATCGCCCACAAATTGCTTGGTACTGATGGAGTATAACCTGGGGTCGTCGCCATAGACCTCTTGGGCTTCCTCTTGTCCGTAATCAAGTTTATAAAGCCTCGGCCATTGCGGCCAAGGGTTACTTGCCGCTCGCTCCATGGGCGGCCGAGGTACGATCTCGAACTGGGCCAGGCTACGGCATCCTTGCCGCAGCGCCGTAGCCACACAGTCGGTACCGGTATCGCCGCCTCCAATGATGATCACATCCCGATCCCGGGCAGAAATATAATTCCGGTCCTGAAGATCGGAGTCCAAAAGGCTCTTGGTATTGGCCTTCAGAAAATCCACTGCGAAGTGGATTCCTGCCAGTTCCCTGCCGGGGACCTGTAAATCCCGGGGTTTGGTGGCCCCGCCGCAGAGCACAACGGCATCAAACTCTTGAAGCAGTTTGGATGGGGCATAATCCTTACCTACCTCGGTCCGGGTGACGAACCTCACCCCTTCCTGTTCCAAGAGGTTGACCCGGCGTTGCACGATGGATTTATCCAGCTTCATATTGGGGATGCCGTATATCAGCAGTCCGCCGGGGCGATCGGCCCGCTCAAAAACGGTAACCCAATGCCCGGCCTTGTTCAACTGGGCGGCACAGGCCAAACCGGACGGGCCTGAGCCGATGACGGCCACCTTCTTGCTGGTGCGCTCTGCAGGTGGTTCGGGAACGATCCAACCTTCTTGAAAAGCACGTTCAATAATGCCGCATTCGTTATTCCGGACAGTTACCGGCGCCGCGACATGTCCCAGCGTGCAGGAACCCTCGCAGGGAGCGGGACAGACCCTGGCCGTAAACTCCGGGAAATTGTTCGTCTTGAGCAGACGTTGTACCGCCTCGCGCCAAAGACCGCGGTATATCAGATCATTCCATTCGGGAATCAGATTATTGATGGGGCAACCGGAAGCCATACCCGCAATGAGCAGGCCTGAATGGCAAAATGGAGTGCCGCAATCCATGCACCGCGCGCCTTGGTTCCTTTGCTCCGTCTCCGAAAACTGAAGG
>DASVMB010000529.1:0-7677 GCA_036384575.1 Bacillota bacterium | reverse complement strand
CGCCAGAGAGAGCAAGAGTGAGTCGTAGCAAGCGAAGGTGGCAAACTCGTCATGCCTTTTCCCTTTTCTCTTTTCCCTATTGCCTATTGCCTGTTGCCGCGCGACCAACAGGCGCGCCTCTCGCCTGTTCCACGAAGTTCCGCAACAAATCTTTACCGCAAGCGGTAAAATAGGATTCCGGATGAAATTGCAGCCCAAAGGTGAGATGCTCCCGGTGTGCCACCCCCATGATCAAACCTTCGTCAGTATGGGCTGTGATCGCTAGTTCCTTGGGAAATCCCTCCTCCGCAACAATCAAAGAATGGTAGCGAACCGCGGTTAGCGGTTGGGGAAGCCCGCGGAACAAGCCCCGTCCGTTATGACGGATCTGGCTGAACTTGCCGTGAACCGGGACCGGTGCCCGGATGATTTTTCCTCCGAAGACCGCGGCGATACATTGATGTCCCAGGCAGATCCCAAGCACCGGAATCCGTCCCGAGAAATGCTCAATTGCCGCAAGGGAAACTCCGCTCTCCTCGGGGGTGCATGGCCCGGGGGATATGACCATCAGATCCGGTGTTATAGCCATGAGTCCATCGATGTCAATCCGATCATTCCGAAAGACCTTGATCTCCCGAAGCAGATTCGGATATTCCGGCTGCAACTCTCCAAAATATTGAACCAGATTGTAAGTGAACGAATCATAATTATCGATGATGACCAGCATGACGCCCCTCCTTTCTATATTACGTTGATATACTTTCAGCGGTCATCCCTCGCCGGAGAGTGCCAGGGCTTTGAGTAAGGCCCCGGCTTTATTCAACGACTCCCGGTACTCCCGTTCCGGGATAGAGTCGGCAACGATCCCTGCGCCCGCCTGGATTTGGGCGGAATCATTCTCAAACAGAACTGTCCGAATGGTGATGCAAGTATCCAGATTGCCATTAGATCCAAGATAACCCACGGCTCCGCCGTAAAACCCCCGGCGGAACGGTTCCAGTTCATCGATGATCTCCATCGCCCGGATCTTGGGGGCTCCTGTCAACGTCCCGGCCGGAAAAACCGCCCGCAAAAGATCGACACCGGAATACCCCGGGAGCAATTGGCCGTGAATGGTAGAGACAATATGCATCACATGGGAATAAACTTCGATACTCATGAGACGGTCCGGGTCCACCGATACCGTTCCGAAGCGGCAGACCCGGCCCAGATCATTCCGGCCCAGATCAACCAGCATGATATGTTCGGCGCGCTCCTTCTCATCCGCAAGGAGTTCATCGGCTAGTTTCCTATCTTCCTCGGAATTGGCGCCACGTGGCCGGGTCCCGGCGATGGGCTTTAATGTGACCTGATCGCCCTGAAGCTTTACCATAACTTCGGGAGAGGAACCGGCAAGCTTCAAAGAACCA
Organism: Bacillota bacterium; assembly: GCA_036384575.1. GTDB lineage: Bacteria > Bacillota > UBA4882 > UBA8346 > UBA8346 > DASVMB01. Next base: position 6,289 of record DASVMB010000529.1, on the reverse strand, counting down.
AAATCCAAGTAAAACAAGTAAGGTGAAGGGTTGATCGTCCGGAGCCGCCGGTAAAACAGGAAGGGATCTCCACAAAAGGGCTGGGTGATTCGTTGCGATAAAACCACCTGAAAGGCATCGCCGGCCTGAATATATTCCTTAATCCGGCTGACTTGAGTCTCAAACTCGCTTTGGGTAACCGAATAACGCGGTTCAGCAGTTGCGGTTGGTTCCTGTGGATGAAGGGGTTTAAGTTCTGATGATTTCTGTAACCGGGAAAGTATGGCTTCCAGCTCATTACAGGCATTCCGGTAAGCCGCTCCGGAATGGTCGGGGTCCGCCGGGGTCAAAACGGTCAAACCAATCCGGTGGGTGACATGATCAAAAGAAGCGAGATGTCTGGGAACCATCCAGAGTAGATCGGGACAATCGGAACCGGCCTTTGCATGTTCCGGTAAATCTTCGATCCGCCTCACGTAATCATAACCCATGAAGCCTACGGCACCGCCGGAAAAATGAGAGAAATTTATTTGGTCCTGGTTCTGCGCTACCTGCAGCTCATCCAGCCGTCGTTTCAATTCGGCCAAAGGATCCGGCACTGAATAACTGTCAGTCACAGATTCATTATCGCCTGAGCGGGTAACGGTTACCAAGGAACCCCTGGCCTGAAAAACGAAGAGCGGTTCCCAGCCGATAAAGGAGAAACGACCTACCTGCTCGCCTCGTTCCACGCTTTCCAGGAGAAAACGATTTGGGCCGGAGGTCAGCTTGGCAAAGGCAGTAACCGGAGTCTCTGTATCCGTAATAAAGCTGAGTTGAACCGGGATATATCGGCAGGCACGACTCTCAGCCAGCGACTGGAACTGATCCAATGTCGGCCATACTTCTCCCGGGGAAAAATGGATGGGGGAAGGTTTGGGGATGCTGATCTGATGCAGTAAACCGCTGAATTCTTCAAAATCGAGGGATTGGTTCCCATCGGAAAGCGCATTCTCCGGATGAGGATGAACCTCGATGATTAAGCCGACCGCACCTGCCGAAAGCGCCGCCTTCGCTACCGGTGCCACCAAATCGCGGCGACCCGTGCCGTGGCTGGGATCGGCAAAAACCGGCAAGTGGGTGAGTTGGCGGAGTAAGGGGATGGCATTGATGTCCAGTGTATTCCGGGTCATGGTTTCAAAAGTCCGGATGCCCCGTTCACAAAGGATCACCCGGGAATTGCCTTCGAAAAGAATGTACTCCGCCGCCTGAAGAAACTCCTGGATAGTGGCTGACAACCCCCGTTTCAACAAAACCGGTTTGGAGCCGCGTCCTACCGCCTTAAGCAACTCGAAATTTTGCATATTCCTGGCGCCTATCTGCAAAACATCAGCATAATCGGTTGCCATTTCCAGTTGATCCGGAGAGGTGACCTCCACTACGGTGAACAGACCGGTCCGTTCCCTGGCTCGGGCCAAGTACTTGAGCCCCGTTTCACCCAAACCCTGAAAACTATAGGGTGAACTACGCGGTTTGAATACCCCGCCCCGGAGACCTTGGCAGCCTTCGGCCTTAACCCGCTCAGCAACAGATAGAATCTGCTCCTGACTCTCCACGGCGCATGGACCGGCGATCACCACCGGAGCCGGCCCGCCAATCTCCACCCCCCGGACCGTAAAGCGGCTTGAAGTCCCGGTAGTCCGTACCAGGGGTAAGCTTTGTAAAAATGCCTCCTCGTGCGTGTATGTGCCACTCATCTCTGCTCCTCCTCATCTCGACCGCATATGTATAATGCATGACATTCAACACGCATTGTGCATACACGATTGTTCCAGTCGTACGGCTTCCTACTTCCGCCGTATGAAAATAAAAAAGATCAGACCTCCTTAGGGAAGCCTGATCTTAAAAAACGATCATCACATCACCCTCGGCTCGTCTCCGCTAGACTCTGCTCTATCCAATTCTGTCCGACTTCATAAATTGGGTTTACTCAAAACTCGACTCAAGCGGCAAATACACCCGCTGTTTCGCACGCATGCGTGCGACTCTGCTCAAAGTGGTGCTCTAGATCACTCGACTGTCTCTTACAACTTATTCCAATCGGAATTCCCATTAGAATAATCAGGAATTCCGAAAAACAAACCGGCCCCTCACTCTCTTCCGGAATTTATAGCGCCGAACTTAGTGAAAATTTCGGCCTTACCCCGGATTTTCATGGCCGAGGTGTGTTCGGTGAATTGAAGAATCATCACTTCACCCCGGTCCAGCTTCTCGGTATGATTAAACTTAGTCTCCCTGCCCCGGGTTAGTCCGATAATGGTAACCCCGTCCTCTAGCGCCCGGACAACGACATAGTCGCCATTTATCGCTTCGTAATGCTCAATCCGATCACTACGGTCCATTGGTTCCATCTCAATACCTTCCCGCAAAACCATTTATTTCCTATATTATAGAGGCAACGATACCGGATGTCAAGGGTAAAAGTACCCTGAATCGCTGGAAAGCCGGTGAAAATATCCGGATCCGTGTCGCCGGCTCTAAAAAGCATAAGCGGAATAACACAATCGGGTAGCGGATAAAGTAACCCTGATTCAATCAACCTCATGAAGGGAGCACCCGTTGATGAAGAGTGAAAAAGCCAAAGCGGTTCTGGAATCCCATGGGGTAATCTCTGTACTATACCGGGGTAATCCGGTCTGGATTGAAATCCTCCAGGGTGATCAGGCGAGAATTACCATGATTGATACCGACCAACGGTTGGAAGTCCCGGTGGCGGAGTTGGAGCTGGAAAACCCGGAGGAGATTTGAAGTTTGAAGGAGAAAAAGCGTGGACTCAAAGCAGCTTCATGTCCATAAACCTTTCCCTTTTCACTTTTCCCTTCTTTATCTTTCGCCTTTTGCCTCGTGCCTCATCCCTATTGCCTATTGCCTGTTGCCTGTTACCCTTTCCATTTACATCCTCAAGCAGGAAATCCATGCAAAAGACAGAAATAAATAGTAGGTAATGTTATACGTTCTTTACCGGGAGGTTCAAAATGGCGAACGTTTTGATTCATTATTTTTCCGGCACGGGCAATTCGGCACGAGTAGCTGCTGTTGCCGGAGACACTTTTCAGGAGTTGGGATTCAACCCTGAACTTCGCTCCGTTCTCAAGGGAAGTCTCCTCTATAGCAGCAATTATGATTCCCATGTCTTTACCTTCCCTACATATTCGTTTATCCTGCCCGCATTGATGCATCGATACCTGAAACATTTGCCTCCGGGGCGGGGGGCTAAGACGATGGTCCTTGCGATATACGGTGTCCCGGGTTATGAAGGACGAACCCTCTCCGACGCGGCCCGGATCTTGAGACGCCGCGGCTATGATGTTATCTTGGCCGAAAGCATTGGCTGTCCGGAAAGTTTCACGCAGGTCTCGAACCCGCCGCAGATCGATGAACAAAAACAGCTCAGCGATTACGCCGCGCTCAAAGTGGCGGCTTTTGTCAACCAATTCGTGTCCGGGGAACCGAACCTTAAGTTATGCAACCTCATGAACCGGATCTGGACCGGTCTGATTGGATTTTGCTTTACCACCATAGGCCGGCGTTGCTTTGGAAAGTTATACGTCGCCGATGAGACATGCAATCATTGCGGTGAGTGTGCCCGAACCTGCCCCACCGGGGCGATCCGTATCATGGGCCGGCCTCGCTGGAACTATCGCTGCCAGGCCTGCCAACGTTGTATCAACCTCTGCCCCAGGGCTGCCATTCAAACATCCTGCGTTCGTATTGGGGTGGTACTCGCAGCAATGGCCCTCTCTTTTATCTGGGTCCACACCTGGGTTTATGGTCCGGCCGGACCGGTTCAAAACCCCATTTTACAGTTATTGATCTTACTCATTGGCTGGTTGGCGGGACAGATCGCGCTTTTCTACATCGCCGACAAATTCCTCTTCCTCCTAGAGCTCATACCCGGAGTGCGGAAGGGTTTCAACTGGAGTTATACCAAACGGTTCCGGCGTTATCTGGAACCCCATTTCCATCCGGAACGGCGGGCATAAAAATACACGACAGTCCGTGTCAAAGCTTGATTAACAAGCACGTGAGGCCTAGGCCTCACGTGCTCCTTTTTCTGGCTTTATTTTTGGAGTACCCCATTTTTGATGTATGCTTCGGGTGCAGTTTTGACATCCTATTCTCAAGCTCACGTCAATCGGGCTAATCAAATAAACAGTCCTCACCCATTCCGTTCAAAGGGTTGTGGAAGAGGAAAAAACAGGTGATTGTGATGGAATATATCCTGGAACTCGACTCCGAAAACCGGCTTCCTTTGCCCCTGGATCTCATCGAACATGCGGAATTGAAAAGCGGGGCTCATTTCCAGGCCCATCTCGAAGGGCGGAAAGTCATCATTGAATACCTTCCTTTTTCCAGTCAGGAACAGGCCAAAATCCTGGATCAAACCATCGACGGTCTTACCGATTAAGGGAATCTACTCATTGTCCCAGGCCGGTTTTTCCATGATCCGCGCCCGGGGGAAGGTAAGTTTGAAATTACTCACCTTGATAATGGCCACATGTTTGAAGAATGCAAAGTTGGGGAAAAACTCCTGATTGACATCCACCTTGAGAATCTGGCCGAATCGACCGGTACCCCGGCCTTTAAAGTTAACAAAGAAGGTCTTCCCGTCCAATTGCTGAATAAGAGGATAAGGCATCAGACAGGTATTGAGCGGCAAGGGCAGACCCGAGGCCTGAATGCCAATATCCATAATCGTTGCACCGTCCCGTGTTATCTTGATCTTTTCGATACTATTTCCGTCTTTGATAAAGCTGAATGAGGCAAGTTCCTTGGGTAATCCCCAGTTATTCCTGCCATTTTTCAAACTGGCCTCGGTTGAAACATAAATCTTGGAGACGGTATAGAGCTTGCTGCGTTGATAAGTAAATTTACCGGGAATGAAAAGAAGTTCGCTATAAGGACCGACATTGGAACTCTTGTAGTTAACCAGCATGATACAGCCGGTACCGCCGGCAAAAAGCTCTTTTTGCCGGTCGGACAAAAAACAGTTTCCGTCGATAAAGTTCCGGGGAAATTTGAATGACATGATGTAGCCATCCCCGGTAAGATTCCAGGGTGCCGCAATCTGCTCCGCCATTTTTTGACCCTCCTGTTCCGTCCATGGCTAAATTAGCCTCACTTCCAACGGATATTTTTACACGAAACCAAAAAAATCACCCCACGTTACAGCGAATGAATTACCCTGAATCGGGTGATGGTTTGCTTTTATTATACAATAAAATCTAATAAATATCCCGTTACAGTTTATCAAAATCGAAAGTATTCATTCGGATTGTCTATAAACTATTCAACGGTTCTTATTGAAGGCGTTGCAATTCCAGGTTTACATAAAGTATCGAAGAATTTCCTCAAAAATGGATTTTTTAATAAGTTTGGCAGGAGAATTTGGATCCCTCGCGAAATCCTATGTATATTTTTCCTCCAGATTGTCAAATAAGAACACATGTTTGGAGGTTGGGCGCCTGTGGCAAGCAATCGTTTTACCCGTTGGCTCGTTAAACGTTTCCGTAGCGGTTTGACCATCATGTTGGTCCCAAACTCTTCCCATGGAAGAGTCAAAAGTTGGCCGATCCCATTTGCGATTATTCTCGTCATTGTTGCCATGATCGGCTACAATGTCTATGTTTACGCCAGTTTCACGGCTCAGATATGGCAAATTTATGATTACAAACAAGAGATCAGTACCAAGAACCATTTGATCTCCAAATTAAGCCGCGAATCGCAACAGGTCAAACCCAGCCTGCAAAAGAGTGATGAAATCAATAAATTCCTGCTTCAACTAGAAAAAGAGGAAAACCGTTTGACAAGCGCCTGGGAGAGGGTACAACAAAAAAGTGGCCGTAAAGCTCTTGTAGCAAGCCGTGGTGGCGGGTATCTCCGTGTTGAACCTTACAAGATGAACGAATTACCGGCCAAGGCCAATACTACCAATACCTCTTTGGAACAGTTAAATCACAATCTGAAGCAACTGGACCGTTTCGTCTCCGAGGAATCCAAGGCCCAAAAGGAACTGCTTCAGGAACTCCTGGCCTATGAGTCAAAACTCGATCACACCCCTTCCATTTGGCCGGTTACTTCATTTATTTTAAGTAGTTTCGGGATGCGTTTTCATCCGGTTTATAAAACATACATCGGCCATCAAGGTGTGGATCTTAAAGCTGCCAGCGGCACTCCAGTCCGGGCCGCAGCCGATGGCGTAGTAAAATTCGCCGGTTGGGAATCCGGTTATGGTAACCTGGTCCGGATCAACCACGGCAACGGTTTGGAA
>DASVMB010000528.1:0-2483 GCA_036384575.1 Bacillota bacterium | reverse complement strand
CTCACCTCCCCCGGCCGGGGGATCCGTCCTCCCCCGATGAGACCCGCAGGACTGGTGGTATGATGCGGGGAACGAAAAGGCCGGCGCTTTATCAAGGGAATTCCCGGCGGAAGTTGGCCGCTGACGCTATAGATCTTAGTGAGTTCGATCGATTCCGCGAGGCCCAAGGAGGGCAAAATTCCCGGTAATCTCCGCGCCAGCATGGTCTTGCCGGATCCAGGAGGACCAACCATCAGCAAATTATGTCCCCCTGCAGCCGCCACCTCTAAAGCCCGTTTCGCCTGCTCCTGCCCTTTCACATCGGCCAGATCATCTTCCTCGATGGCGACAACGGTCTCATCGGTTGGGGAGGGCTTGATCGTTTCAATCTGTAGATCCCCATTTAAAAAAGCGACGACTTGATTTAAACTGGTTACCGGGATCGGGGTAATTCCGTAGATGACCGCAACTTCGGTCAGATTTTCAGCAGGATGAATCAGATATTTTTTTTGAGCATCCCTGGCCGCAATAGCCATGGGTAGAGCCCCATATACCGGGCGAACACTCCCGTCCAAAGCCAATTCTCCGATAAATACCGACTTCCCAATCTTATCCGGATTTATATCGCCCTTTGCCGCCAAAATACCGACGGCGATGGGCAGATCGAAACCGGACCCTTCTTTTTTGATATTGGCCGGCGCCAGATTGACAATAATCCGATGATAGTGAAACTCTAGACCCGAATTGGTGATGGCGGCACGCACCCGATCCCTAGCTTCTTTAACTGCCAAATCCGGTAAGCCTACGATATCAAAACTCGGCATCCCTCCGCCTAAATCGACCTCGATTTGTACCAGGGAGCCATCAATCCCGTTCACTGCCATGCTTTCAATTTTAGCAAGCAAAAGGATTCCTCCTGTTACATAAATTCAGGTATAAAAGGCATTGCGAATGAGTTCGATCTGATATTGCTTTTCAGCCACAAAATCAATGGAAACAATATCAAATCTGGCCGGAGCCTCATCTAATCCTGCCCGGTTGAGATAGTATTGGGCTACCTTGATGATGTGCCTTTGCTTCATCCGGGTCACTGAGTCATAACCCCGGCCGAAGGATTGACCGGTTCTGGTCTTTACCTCAATAAAACACCAGACAGAGCCTTCTTTGGCAATCAGATCGATCTCGCCATAAGGGCAACGATAATTATGGGTAATCAGAATATAGCCTTGCTCTTTCAAATAAGCGGCCGCGATTCTCTCACCCCAATCGCCCAATTCCTTTTTACCAGAAAATGTGTTCATACCCATATTTTCTATATATTCTGATAATTTCCTGCAAAAATTGGCCTCGGGAAACGATGAAAATAAATACCCCCGGCAAGTTCGCCGGGGGTTTGGAAACTGTGAAAACTCAATGGGTTTTGTTTGCACCAAGCTTCAAACTTCACTCTTCACAATTCATACTGCAACAACTTGTTCAAAAATATCAACGATATTCGGATCAAAATCGATCCCTTTCCGGGTATCGACATAATGCATCGCCTCCATCATCGGTTTGGCGGGACGGTAAATCTTTTCAGTAGTCATCGAATCATATACATCGGCGATCGCCACAATTCGGGCAAACTCGTGAATGGCATCTCCGGCCATTCCGCGGGGATAACCGCTGCCGTTATACCGTTCATGGTGTTGATAGGCGACATGCGCCGCTACATTGGAAATATCCTGACTCTGGCGGAGCATATTGTACCCCACCTCCGCGTGGGTCTGGATGAGCTTCATCTCCTCCTCGGTGAGGTTATCGGTTTTTTCCAGAATCGCCAGAGGAATTTTGGTCATCCCGATATCGTGAAACAGGGCCCCTACCGCAAGATCAGCCAGTTTTAGCTGATTATATCCCATTTGTAATCCGATTTTGACTGCAATGATCGCTACATGAACCGAATGACCGTAAGTATAGTCATTATGCAACCGGATATCGGTCATTCCTAATAAGATCCTTTGGTTGCGGACGATTTCGTCAACCAAATCGTATAAAGGAATTTTACTGGATCCCAGATTGGGATCGCCTCCGGCGCGTACCTCAGTGTCAATCTTGGAGAGACTACGGATCAAGTCCATCCGGGTTGCGTCGGAAACCAGATCGGGACGATCCGAATCATCCGTTTGACGGATATAAGCCGCAGGTAAACCCAATTTTCGCAGCTTCTCAATGATTGATGCAGATATCTCGGCATTTTCCTTGACCAAGATCCTCCCGTCCGTCCCATAAATTGTCCTGCCAAGGACCATTCCCGGTTTTAAATCTTCGATGCGCACTTTTTCCATAAACGGTGACCCCTCTTGTGTTGTATTATTACGTTATCCATATCGCGGCACGATGAATCCGAATACAGTATACTGCGAATATTCCTTAACTCCCGTGGTTTTGGTACTTTTGATCCATCCTCCAGATGAAGGCAAGGATAGAAGCAACTAATTGATATGTCTCCTCGGGTATCGGTG
>DASVMB010000527.1:0-3072 GCA_036384575.1 Bacillota bacterium | reverse complement strand
CCCTTCTTTGGCATAGCTAAAGTCACTATAACCGCTGATAAAGATGACGCAAACATGGCGATCCATTTTTTTGATGGCTTTTAGCAGTTCAATCCCATCGACTTTCGGCATCATAATATCGGTGAGAATTAGATCGAACTGTTCCTTGCCGATAAGATCCAGGGCTTCCTTGCCATCCGTGGCCTCACCGGCAATAGTAAATCCGTATTCCTCCCAATGAGGATATCTTCTCAGTTGAAAACGGGTTAGCTTCTCATCATCAACAATCAGGACGCGGTACACCTTGCTCTCCTTTCAGGCCCGACCGGTGACAACCTCATTAACAGGGATCCTTGATCATGGCTGTCTTTATTGCGTCCCGATCCTGTTTAATTAGCCCCGGTTTTAGCCCGCCGTCAAACGGCTTCAGTCATTCAGCTGTCACAACTCTAAACTTAATTATGCTTTTAAAATTATCCTTTATCAATTATATCATTTATTCTAAAAAAACGCTTCTACCTCCTCTTTTTTATTCGATCAAAATTTGAATCGAATTCTTTAAAAAAACACCCGTGTTCACCTCCTATCAACATTGAGTTCCCAGCAGTTTACCATAATTTATGTTTTGATCTTCCCGGAGGCCGTTGTTATAATGGCTTACATCGTTGGATACGATGTTTTTTGCCGGTAAATTGGAAGCTGCCGGAGAGACATGTATTTTTGCCCGTTTATTATACGCCAAGCATGCAAAATGACGGGTTGATAAGGAATCAGTGACGTGAAAATCAGAATGGATGAAAAAAAAGCCGCACCGGAGCCGGCATACGTAACCCGAAATTCGGATTGCCGCCGACGAGGAACGGCTATCGGTTTTGAAAGGAGGAAACAAAACATGTTAAAGAAAGCGCTTATTTGTGGAGCAGCCTTCCTGCTGCTGTCTATGGGGGCTAAACCTGCCCGCGCCGATGAGATGCGCTATATCCAGCCGGGTGATTCATTGTATAAGATTGCGATCAATAGCGGCGTAACCGTATACGATTTGCAACAGGCCAACGGCCTGAGCGGCGACTTGATTTACGCCGGAGACAAACTGGATATACCGACAGATAGCCGTGGAACCCGGCAATCTGTGGATGGCCGTGATGTGGACATGCTGGCCAGGCTCATTACCGCGGAGGCAGGGGCCGAACCCTTTCAGGGTAAAGTCGCTGTAGCTTCGGTGATCTTAAACCGAATGAATGATCCGAGATTTCCGGCGACACTTGCAAAAAACATCTTCAAACCCAATGAGTTTGAATCCGTATCCAACGGCCTGATCTGGGGTCAACCGCCGTCTGAGGATTCCTACAAAGCGGCAGAGGACGCGTTGAAGGGTTGGGATCCAACCGGCGGGGCGAAATTCTTCTTCAACCCTGCCAAAGTGCATGGCCTCTCCTGGATCTGGACCCGGACGATCACCGGGCGCATCGGGAACCATGTCTTCGGGATCTAGTTTAAAAAGTTTCCGAAGATGTAACGCCCGTACCGGGCGTTCAACAACGGCCCATACGGTATTTTTCCGTATGGGCCGCTTAATTATGGGGCAAGGCTCTTATCCACTCCGGACCATTTCAAACGCGAAATGGAGCGGTAGATTATCTTCCTATTTTTTTATCGTTTGTGGAGAAAAATTTTGTGGAATTACCGAATCGCAGTTCAAAGCATGATAAAATAGAAATGAATACATTCCGGACTCCATCAAGAGGAATAATATGCCAAACAGGTAAAGGTGATTAAAGAATGGAAAACTTCGATTTTTTAAGCTCTACCAAGATCATTTTCGGTCGCGACACGGAGAACCGGGCCGGAGCCGAAGCGAAACGATATTCCAGTAAAATATTACTCCACTATGGCGGCGGTAGTATTAAAAGGATCGGTCTTTATGATCGGATCGTTCAGTCCCTGCATGAGGCGGGAGTTGAATACACCGAACTTTCCGGGGTCATGCCCAATCCGCGCTTGGGTCTGGTCCACGAGGGGATTAAACTATGCCGTGAAGAGGAAATTGGCTTTATTCTGGCTGTAGGCGGGGGTAGCGTGATCGACTCCGCCAAGGCCATTGCGCTAGGGGTACCATATCAGGGTGATATCTGGGATTTTTTTGCCAGAAAAGCGGTACCGGAACGGAATCTTCCGGTTGGAGTAGTACTCACCATTCCGGCAGCCGGGAGTGAGGCCAGCACCAGTGCGGTGATCACCAATGAGGACGGCTGGTTGAAATGGGGCTTAAATACCGAGCTTAACCGGCCGTGTTTTGCGATCCTAAACCCCGAACTCACCTACACCTTACCATCCTATCAGACCGCCTGCGGGGCAGTTGATATTATGGCACATATCATGGAACGTTATTTCACCAACGTCGATCATGTTGATCTTACCGATCGCCTCTGCGAAGGGGCCTTAAAAACGATGATTAAAAACGCCCCCATCGCCCTGGCCGAACCGGATAATTACGACGCCCGGGCGGAAATGATGTGGACCGCCACCTTGGCCCATAATGACCTGCTTAGCACCGGGCGGATCGGAGATTGGGCTACCCATCAAATCGAGCAGGAGATCAGCGCCATCTATGATGTGGCCCATGGCGCCGGACTGGCTGTCCTCTTCCCGGCCTGGATGAGGTACACCTTTAAGCGGAATCTCGGCCGGTTCATTCAGTTCGCCGTAAGAGTCTGGGATGTGGAGTACGATTTTGCGAATCCTGAGACCACTGCCTGGGAGGGTATCCGGCGGCTTGAGGATTTCTACCGCCGCCTGGGAATGCCGCTTACCCTGCGGGAATTAAGCGTTCCCGATGACCGTCTTGAGGAGATGGCGGTCAAGGCCATGAAACCCTGGCTTAAAAGCGTAGGAGGCGTCAGCCAGTTTAACCGGGACGACATTTTAAACGTCTTGAAACTGGCCAGGGGATGACTCTATACAGTATTTGACAAGCGGCAACAAGAAGGTGTTTTCAATGGAACTTGTCACTACCAAACTATCACTACCGCGAATTGAAAAAGATATTCATCCCCGTCCGCGTCTACTGCAATTAGGAAATGAGATTACTGATAA
>DASVMB010000526.1:0-3364 GCA_036384575.1 Bacillota bacterium | reverse complement strand
TAAACAGGGGATATTCAAAGATGTTGATGCCTGTCTGATGATGCATCCCGCGAGTGTCACTACGGTTACTGAAGAGACATTGGCCCTCGATCCGCTGGATTTCGAGTTTTTCGGTAAAGCGGCCCATGCGGCGGCTTGTCCTGAAAAAGGCGTTAATGCATTGGACGGGGTGATTCAACTTTTTAACGGCATTAACGCGCTCAGGCAACAATTGCCTACGGATGTACGGATTCACGGGATCATTACCCATGGCGGAGTTGCGCCCAATATCATTCCCGAATACGCCAAAGCCAGGTTCTTTATCCGGGCCGCCACCCGGGAGCGCTGCGACGAGGTGACCGGTAAAGTCAGGGCAATTGCCCAGGGAGCGGCTCTTGCCACTGGTACGAAAGTCAAGATCGATTTTTTCCAGAATCCGATCGATAATTTTTTGACCAATCAGAAACTGGATGCCGTATTTAAAGATGTCATCGCCGGATTGGGAGAAAGCATCAAGCCGCGGCTGAAAAAAGGGTTGGGATCGACCGACGCCGGAAATGTCAGTCATGTGGTGCCGACAATTCAACCGTCGGTCAGGATTGGCCCGGACGACCTGGTGGCGCACAGTATCGAATTTAGTAACGCCGCCAAGTCGAAGGAGGGAGACCGGGCATTGATTATCAGCGCGAAAGCGCTGGCGTTAACCGGTTTAATCCTTCTCACCGATGAGGAAAGACTCCAATCCGTCCGCGCGGAATTTGAAAAGAACAGCAGGAACCGGAAATAAGCCTCAAGTCGGCTTAGATCAGCAGAGAAACGGTTGACATTTTTTTGAAACCATGGTAACATATCAATAACCGAGTAATTCTATAGGAATACTATAAATTGAAAAGAAGGGATTTCAATGGCGAAAATTGCGAAAAGTTTAGTGGATCTGATCGGCAACACTCCCTTGCTTGAGTTGTCCAATTACAACCGGGCCAATCACCTTGAGGCCAAAGTCGTCGTCAAGCTTGAGTACTTCAACCCCTTGAGCAGTGTCAAGGATCGGATTGGCTACGCCATGATTAAAGACGCCGAAGAGAGAGGGATCCTCAAGCCGGATTCGGTAATCATCGAACCGACCAGCGGCAATACCGGAATCGCTTTGGCTTTCGTTGCAGCGGCCCGGGGCTATCGGTTGATCATTACCTTGCCGGAGACCTTCAGTATCGAGCGGCGCAATCTCTTAAAAGCCCTCGGCGCCGAATTGGTTTTGACGCCCGGTTCGGAGGGTATGAAAGGTGCAATTCGCAAGGCCGAAGAGTTGGCGGCCCAGATTCCGAATTCCTTCATTCCGCAGCAATTTAAAAACCCCGCCAACCCGGAGATTCACCGCCGCACTACCGCGGAAGAGATCTGGCGCGATACCGACGGCAAGGTGGACATCTTCGTGTCTGGAGTCGGAACCGGCGGGACGGTTACCGGAGTCGGAGAAGTACTGAAGCAGAGAAATCCGGGGGTTAAGATCGTGGCGGTGGAACCGTTTGATTCGCCGGTTTTGTCGGGCGGCAATCCCGGTCCCCATAAGATTCAAGGAATTGGCCCCGGTTTTGTGGCGGAGATCATCAACCGGGCCGTGATTGACGAGATCTTTAAGGTGAAAAACGAGGAAGCCTTTGAGACTTCACGTAAACTGGCGAAAACCGAAGGCTTGCTGGTGGGCATCTCCTCCGGCGCAGCGGCTTTCGCGGCAACCGAATTAGCCAAGCGGCCCGAAAATAAGGGTAAGACCATCGTGGCCATATTGCCGGATACCGGGGAACGATATCTCTCCACTCCGCTTTTCCAGGAGAATTAAAAAACGGGAGATTCGTTATCCGGTTTGGTTGACGAATCATTTCAGTTCCCGGTGTTGCCTGGTTTCTCTTTTATGGTTACCGATTCATCGTTTTTAGATACAATTTTTATGTCAAAAGACGCAACTTAATATATGAGTAAACATATAATCATAGTAGACATTATTCGCCGACATGATAATTGTTTCTTCAATCTCTCAAAGGAAACGCCTTCGACACCAAAATAATAAGGCCTTTAATTTGAGCTCATGGGGGTATAGAGATGAGCCCGGTTAAAAAAGACCTGGATCAAGAGGAACAGCCAAAGCGGCTCCCCCTTTCGGCTGAAGATTTCAATCGGCTTCTAGAATTGGCGGGGATTATTCATTACGGTTCAATAACGCTTCAGATTCAGGATGGCAAGGTCATTCAGATCGAAAGGCATGAAAAGATGCGTTTGCGATAAATACTGCCATCCAGTAACGAAGACAGACAAAAAATTTTATGGTTGACCAGAGATACTGGAGGCCATGAATCCATCACGCGATGGATTCATGGCTTTTTTATTTTCCATTTAAACTCCACACCTAAAAGTTGGATACGGTCAGGAGGTTCGGTTATGGGAAAATTTGTGGATCGGCCCCGTTATACCTGCGCTTTGGGAGGGGCGATCGGTACCTTGATCAGCCTGCCCCGGGTGGTTCCGATCTTACATGCCGCCGCAGGTTGCGGCGGAAATATCGCCAACGCGCTGAACGGGGCTGCCGGTTATTTGGGGAGCGGCTACTGCTCCGGGCAGGCACTTCCCAGTTCCAATGTTTATGAAAACGAGATTGTCTTTGGCGGAGAAAGCCGTCTGGCGGAGGAGATCGAAAATACGCTGAAGTTGGTCGAGGGCGATCTATATGTGGTCGTTACCGGATGCATGGTAGAGATGATCGGCGATGACGCCCGCAATGTGGCCAGGAAATTTGCGGGACGTCGGGCGCCGGTTTTAGCCGTGGATAGCGGCGGTTTCAAGGGTAACTCCTTTAAAGGATACGACCTGGTTTTAGGGATGTTGTTTCGGGAATTCGTTCTTAAAAGCCGGCCCAAGAATCCGAAACTCCTTAATTTATGGGGTATTGTCCCGGTTCAAGACGTTTTCTGGAAAGGGAACCTGCGGGTTTTAAAAGAGCTCCTTACGAAGCTTGGGTATCAGGTCAATACCTTTTTTGGCGAGAGCGAAACCCTGCAAAACCTCAGAGATGCGGGAGGGGCGGTTTTAAATATCGTGGTTTCCGATACTGCCGGAGTGGAACCGGCCAGGGTCTTTGAAGAAGAACACGGGACCCCCTTTATAAGCGTGCCGTTTCCTATCGGGGTCCGCGGTACCGGGCAGTTCCTACAGGCGGTCGGTGAGGCCCTTGGGATGGGAGAGACTCAGATCCATCAGCTCATTCAAGATGAGCAACGCCAGTTTTACAGTTATCTGGAGAGGCTGGCCGATGTCTATAATGACCTTGATCTGCAGCGTTACGCGGTGATTGTCGGGGATTCCAATTACGCCCAGGCATTGACCCGCTTCA
>DASVMB010000525.1:0-8049 GCA_036384575.1 Bacillota bacterium | reverse complement strand
CCGGAACTGACCATAAACTTGATTGCGGTCCCCTGTTGCACCCGGAACGAAGGCACCGGATCCTGATCCACGATGATGCCCACATCGTAAATATCACTCGGGGTTAATGTGGCTTTATTAAAGACCAAGCCGCGACTGGGTAACTCTGCTTGAACCTCCGTCAATGGTTGGCCGATAAAATTAGGCACCTGAATCAGATCCCCGGATAAGACATTTAAGGTTATTGAAACACTGGCCCCCCGTTCGAGCTGAGCATCCTTCTCAGGCAATTGCTTAATTACGGTACTCTCGGGAACCTCCTGATTATAACCGGTCAAAATCTCCCCCAGCTTAAGCCCGACTTCCTCCAAAGCCAACTCGGCTTCGATCTGAGTCTTGCCATAAAGGTCCGGAATGCGCACCAACTCCGGTCCGCGGCTGACCACAACCTCCACTTCGCTATCGGAACGTTTTTTCTGACCGGCTACAGGTTTCTGCGATATAATAATATCGGCAGGATAATCGGAATTATAAAGCCGGTTCACAACCCTCAGGGGAAGCTTATGTTGGTACAGATACTGCCGGGCTTGAATCAAATCCCGCCCCACCAGATTGGGAACTGTCACTTCAGGGCGGGGTGGAGTGAATACATTCAAGGTATATAAGACAAAAAGCACAACGGTAAGAACCGCCATCCCAATTCCGGACAGTAGCCAGATGATCCAGGACCGTTTCCCGGAACCGGGTTCGGGAGTGTTCTTTAGCGCTGCCGTATTCCATACCTGAGTTGGAGAATCGGTCTCTTCCAGTAACTTCTTTTCCCAGCCTGTCTTTTGTTGAAGGGCGTAAATTTCCTTTAGCAATGCCATGGCCGACGGATATCGCTTCGCAAGATCTTTAGCCATAGCCTTTTTGACGATAGCCTCCACCGCCGCGGGAAGATCCGGCCGGATTTGCCGGATTGGAACCACCTCTTCCTGGAGGTGTTGCAAGGCAATGGAGACCAGTGTATCCCCTTTAAAGGGAACGGTACCGGTGAGTAATTCATACAGAACGCAACCGAGAGAATACAGATCGGATTGGGGACCGGCCGCCTCCCCCTTGGCCTGTTCCGGGGAGGAATACTGTACCGAGCCCACGACTTCCCCGATTTGCGTCAATGTTCCGGCACTTATCGCCCGGGCGATTCCGAAATCGGTAACTTTAATCTGGCCGTCCGGTGTGATCAGGATATTATGCGGCTTGATGTCACGATGAACGATATTTCTTTGATGAGCATGGTTTAAACCCTCAGCAATCTGCCGCGTTATATCCAGAGCCCGTTCCACCGAAAGCGGTGCTTCATCCTTGATAACCTGCTTCAATGTGCAGCCCGGCAGATATTCCATAACAATATAGTCCGTGCCGTTTTCCTGGCCCACATCATAAATATTGACAATATTAGGATGGGAAAGGCTGGCTGCGGCCCGGGCCTCACGACGAAACCGTTCCACGAACTCAGCGTCGCCAGCGTATTGAGAGCGCAAGATTTTGATGGCTACGGTTCGGCAGAGTATGGAATCCTCTGCCTTATATACCTGAGCCATTCCGCCTTCACCTATCAACTCCAGCAACCGGTAACGGTTTCCTAGGACTTTACCGACCATTAATCATATCACCTCAACCCGATTCCGTTTTATCCCATTCGGGATAAGCCGCAACCGGTTTGGTTCCCGCATATGCGTATGCATATGCGAATAATCCTTTATATCCTTTGCTTTTTCGCCATCTATCCTTGAAATCCTGCTGGAATCCGTTCGAAACGGGAGAAATCCCTGACTTGAGTGAATAGAAAATTAAGCTGCCTAGACTTCAACTACGATAACAGTGATATTATCCCTACCGCCCGCCTCATCGGCCGCTCCGACCAATTGTTCGGCGATACTTTGCGGCGCCATATCCGCATCCAGATAGGAAGTAATGGTTTTTTCGTCAAGCATCCCGGTTAAACCGTCACTGCAGAGCAGAAATTTATCGCCCGGAGCGATTCCCACCGTGGTTACCTCAAACTCCAGATTTCCTTCCATACCCAGTGCTTGAATGAGAACATTCGGCCGCGGGTGAACTTTGGCCTCCTCCTCGGTAATGCTCCCATTTTTGACCAGCTGGGCCACTAAAGAATCATCAGCGGTCAACTGCTTCAATCGTCCGCCAGAGAGACGATATATGCGACTATCCCCGACATTGGTAATATACGCTTGTGTAATATCTAAATACAGCACGTTGATGGTTGTCCCCATCCCGGCATGCTCGGGATGTTTTTCCACCTCGGCCAAAATAGCCCGATTGGCATCTAAAATCGCCTGATGCAACCGCGTGGTTGGTGCATCTCCCAGATCCGCTGCCAAAACAGTTTCCACTGCAATCGCACTGGCAATTTCTCCCGCCTCGTGGCCTCCCATACCATCGGCCAGTACAAATAGGCGGCCATGATAACCATAGCTGTCTTCATTCACTTCTCTTACTTTACCGATATCGGTTTTGGCGCCAACTCTCATGGGCTCACCCCCAAAAGCTATATCCACTATTTTTGCTGAACCACCCGGATCTCCGTCTCACCTACCCGGATCAGATCCCCGGGATACAAACGTTTTCTAAAGATTCGCCGGCCATTGATCCAGGTACCGTTGGTACTATGATGATCCTCCAGGATTAAAACCGCCCCCCGGCAGTGAATCACCGCATGGAGCCTAGAAACCTTGGGATCCCGCAACTGAATATGATTCTCGGGTTGCCGGCCAACCCGAATCTCTCGTGTGATCCCCATGTACTGCCGTCCATAATCCACCCCGCTGACCACGGTAAAGAGCCATCGTGTCTGAACCGGTTGGATCAGAGTCCGTTTCCGTTGCCGCCTTAATGTAAGACAATTTGGTTCAGTGCGGCCCAATCTGAGAATGGTCCGAAAAACGGGTGAGGGCATCCGCTGCAAAATGGAACCCGTTTCTTGCCGTAAACGGGTCTGATCCAACCCTTCCTTGACGCGACTGGAGTCAGCTGTCCCCTTGGTTTGCGGGTGTTTTAACCGGAGTAACCGGTTATGAATCAGTGAAGCTATGTTTTGAATTTGGCCCCCGATGAATTGAAGCAACCGCATATGCGTCCCCCGTCTAGATCCTGCCTAATTTCTTGAATCATGACCCCTTTTACCCTGCAGCTGGCCGCAAGCGGCCGCAAGTGAACTGCCACGTTCCTTACGGACCGTTGTTTCGATTCCAGCCTGATTTAAGGCGGCTTCAAATTCCCGAATCCGGGCTTTGCCGGAGCGTTCCCATTCCGAACCGGGTACTGGATTCAATGGGATCAAATTGACATGACAAAGCATACCGCGTAGCGCGGCCAACAGTCCTTTTAAATCGGCTTGGCCGTCGTTCACCCCGGCAATCATGGTATACTCAAAGGTTATACGGCGATTGGTCTTTGCCACGTAATACCGGCACGACTCCAACAGTTCCGCTAAAGGATATCTTCGATTAATTGGCATTAAACGGCTGCGTAATTCATCATTTACCGCGTGCAATGAAATAGCCAGATTGACTTGATAAGGCTCATCAGCCAACTTAAGAATCCCGGGTACCACACCGCAGGTAGAAATGGTGATATGCCGCGCTCCCATTCCCATCCCCGCCGGATCATTGATCAACCGCACCGCTTTTAAAACCGCATCGTAATTGGAGAAAGGCTCCCCCTGGCCCATCATCACCAGATTGCTTAAATGGGTTTGTTGTAAACGACCGATATATAAGGGCTGGTCAATGATCTCGCCTGCCGTCAGATTACGGGTCAATCCATTTTGGCCTGTAGCGCAGAAAGCGCAACCCATGCCGCACCCGGCCTGCGTCGAAAGACAAACGGTGTTTCGGTCGGTTTCAGGCAAGAAAACGCTCTCAATGGTCGTGTCATCTTCCAGTCGGAAAAGGTATTTGATTGTACCGTCGCTGGCCGTTACTTTGTCTACCACATGAAGACCGCTTAAGGTAAAACCGGCAGCAGCAAGGTCCTGACGTAAAGAGAGCGGTAGATTGGTCATCTCATCCCAGGAAACCGCGGCTTTTTGATAGAGCCAACTCCATATTTGATCCACCCGGTAACGGGGCAACGCGAACCGCTGTAAACACTCGTCCAGTTCTTCCCTGGTCAAACCCTTAATCAGCATCCTCGTTCTCCATTTCAAGTACTAAATTGCTTTCATTGTATGCGGCTGCACGCGCGATTAAACAAAAGCAATTTAGTATTTTCAATTCCTATGTAACCTTTCTCGAAATGATTCATATTCCATTTACTGGTCGCTTCAATCCGAACCCGCAGGGAACGATCCGCCATTTATAAATAAGCTCACCGCAAAAACGCGCTTTATAGCCCGCGCGTTCACGCGCAGTCCACCCGCGTCTTTACGGTGAGATGACTAGCTCCTGCACCTTATCTTGAGATCAGACAACTTTCGATTCGAGACGCAATTTATCGGCGACTTTGGCGATAAATGAAGCTGTGGTAGGGAAACGGCCTTTTTGATTTTCGAATCCAAAAAACTCATCCATATACTCCGAATTTCCCCGTTCCCAACCGATTTCGATCGTATGTCGGATGGCGGACTCCACACCACTGGTTGTAGAACGAAACTTTTCGGCGATCCGGGGGTAAAGATTTTTGGTAATATTTCCTAAAACCTCAACCTCTTGGGCGGCAATAATGATCGCCTCCCGCAAATAAGCATAACCCCGGAAATGCGCCGGTATTCCCATTTCATGAAATAACCGGGTTACTTCCAGTTCCAACTGATTAACGGATTTCTCATGCCGGTTGGTACCTGCGTAAATATATTGCTCTTCCTGGGCTTTATTTGACCGGCGCGGTACTGAACCCTTACCCGCGGCGAATTGACGGATCCGTTCAAAAAGGGTCGGGGCATCAAACGGCTTAACCATATAATAGGTCGCCCCTAAAGCGATCAACCGTTGAATCATTGCTTCCTGCTCAAATGCAGTCAGTACAATTACCATGGGTTGCTCGGGAAACCCGGATAATCGTTCCAGGACTCCGATCCCATCCAAATATGGCATCGTAATGTCCAGGATCAATACATCCGGTTTCACCTGCCCAATTACTTGGAGGGCTTCAATCCCATCGTAAGCTACCCCGACCAATTCCATGTCATCCTGTAAAGTGATGAGATCGGTAAGGGTGTCGCATAATTCCCGATTATTATCGGCAATCATAATCTTAATCTTTGGCATTTAGCCCCCTCCTTAATCTGGAAAAAGCAGGCCATCCACAGCCCGCAGGGTTCCGAAAAGAACCTTATTTGAGTTTAACATAATTTCGACAAATCCGGCCCAAATCCCTTTTATGTTAAATCCGATTTAGAAGTGGGAAAATGCTGTTAAAAGCTGTCAATCCAAGGATAAATTTTTCATCCGGCCAGGGAACGCAACCCACGCTGATATTCACGGTTGGAGAGCTCCATCAGGATAATATCCTTCCAGTTCCCCGTGTTCCGATGGAGCCGGCCGATAGGCCGGAAACCAAGCTTCGAATAACAGCGGATTGCCCGTTCGTTAAAATGATAGACCCGTAAATAAACCCGGCGAAATTGGCGAACTGTAAATACATGCTCCAAAATGAGCCGTAATGCCTCGGCGCCGATGCCCTGACCCCAATAGCCCTTTTCCCCGATACGGATTCGCAGTTCGGCCTCACGTTTAATCCAACAGATGTGATCCAGTTCCAAGTCCCCAATCAACTGGCCTTTTAAGGTCTCGATGGCGAAAATCCGGTAATAACGGTCAGGAATATTGTCATGGTACCAGATCTCAAGTTCGTCCCGATTTCCCGGCAGATCACAGTCCACATACACCTGGAGTTCTTCATCCTTGTTCCAAAACGCCATTTTGGATAAATCATCAACAGCAAACGGTCGCAAACGAATTTTGGTTCCCACAAGTTCCATGATTCCCTCCTGGTTAGAAGTATTAGCGCGTCCTGAGGGCGTTTCATGGGTAAAATTCTAGGAAGGGCCTGCTTTCCCTTTAAGCAATTATAGCCATACACTTGATGATACTGGTAAAACGACTAGTTGTCTCTCTAAGAAACCTCCAACTTCCGGTGGATAGATTGGATCCGGGTGGTTTTACCGGCGGTATCGATATCAAGCAGCACTCCATCGAGTTGCAGCGGCCCGGAGGCGATCTCGAACCGGACCGGCCGTTTGGTCAGAAATTTCTTGATCACCAGTTCCGGATCAATTCCCAATACCGAATTGACCGGTCCTGTCATTCCGGCATCGGTAATATACCCGGTACCCTGGGGCAGGATCCGGCCATCCGCCGTGGGGATATGGGTATGCGTCCCGATTACTGCGGTTACTTTCCCGTCAAGATACCAACCCAAGGCCATCTTCTCCGAAGTGGCCTCGGCGTGGATGTCAACGATAATTACCGGGGTTTTTTCTTTAAGAGCTGCGACACATTCATCGGCGGTCTGAAACGGACAAGCGAGCGGTTCAAGAAAGACCTGACCCAGCAGGTTGACCACTCCCACAAGATCGCCCTTGCCGGTCCGGGCCAAATAATACCCCTCGCCCGGAGTCCCTCCGGGGTAATTGGCCGGACGGACCACACGCGGTTCTGTCTCCAGGACTTTAAATATCTCCCGGTTGTCCCAGGTGTGGTTGCCCATGGTGATCACGTCGACCCCGGAACCGAGCAACTCCTGGCAGACCTCGACGGTCAAGCCGAAACCACCGGCGGAATTTTCACCATTGGCAATGACGAGATCCACCGCCTCTTCCCGGATGATTTCGTTCAGGACAGTCCGCAAAATACGTCGTCCCGGCCTTCCAATCACATCCCCGATAAATAAGACTTTCATGGGTGAAACGTTTATTATTGAAGCCATTGATGGAGAACCCCCATTAACGATGAAAGATGCCTATAAAAAAACCATTGCCGCAACAAAGAGGTGCTTCAATGGTTTTTGTAAAAACCGGATTACTTATGCAGATTGGCCCGGTTAAATACCAATACCCGGCCTTCCTCGCGAAATCCAATCAAACGTTTTTCCGGATGGGAATCCTTTAGATCCTCCAGCATGTGTTCGATCATTTCCTCTTGAATCACTTCATCCTCTTCCTGGACACCTTCCTCTTGATCAAGTAAGAGCGAGCCTTCAAATCCCTGTTTGACCACGCCGATGATTAAGGCGATCTCTTCCTGATTCAACGATTCAAGATCACGGATAACCTCCAAGAAGGTCAAATCATCGCAAACATTAAAACCGATCCGGATCTCGCCGCAATCACGCCCCTGTAGTTGAGCGATATTGTTCAGGCTGAGTAACAATTGATCCTTAAACGATTGAAATTCCTCTTCTGTCAAGGGTTTACCGACGATAAACGAAAACTGGAGTGTTTTTTGAACCGGGTCGAAACGGACTGAACCAATCTCCGGGTACCTAACCAGAAGAAACGCAATTAAACTCATGGAATTGGAGAAGGACTCTCCTTCTTTCCAGAAGATGCCTTTCATGTCTCCTCCCCCTTCCAGACCGAATTGATTAATATTAATATATACCCAATTGTTACTTCGCGTACTCGACGGCTCTGGTTTCCCGAATGACAGTCACCTTAATCTGGCCAGGATACTCCAATTCCTCCTCGATTTTTTTCACGATCTCCCGGGCGATCCGAACCGAGTTCAAATCATCAATCTTATCAGGTTTAACCATAATCCGGATCTCGCGTCCCGCTTGAATCGCATATGCCTTCTCTACGCCTTCGAACGAATCGGCAATATTCTCCAACTTTTCCAAACGTTTAATATAGGTTTCCAAGGTTTCACGACGAGCACCGGGGCGGGCTGCGGAGACTGCATCCGCCGCTTGAACCAATACTGCTTCGACGGTATTCGCTTCCACGTCGCCATGATGGGCGGCGATAGCATTAACAACCTGAAAACTCTCACGGTATTTCTTAGCCAGATCGGCACCTATCGTGACATGGGGTCCCTCAATCTCATGATTAACGGCTTTCCCGAT
>DASVMB010000524.1:0-3949 GCA_036384575.1 Bacillota bacterium | reverse complement strand
ATCTGCATGGTTTCGGAGATTGCGGGATAATATGGCGAAACCGGCCGTGGTTTGGAACGGGAGTAAGCCGTCAAAAAGTCGGAATAATAAGGATTCTTCCTCAGAACCTCCGGATCACTGTAAACTGCGGTGCGGGTTGGTAAACGGCCGCCCATGGTGGAGTTCACTTTCTGTGCTTCCTTGCCGGTCAAAAACTCCACAAACTTCCAGGCGGCCAGTTTGTTTTTAGAAAAACGATTGATCATAAGATTCCACCCGCCCAGACTTCCACCGCCTACGGAACCTCCGGGGCCGACCGGTAGAGGCGCGACGCCCACTTTCCCTTTTACCGGTGAACCGTTTTGATTCAACAAATTCCAATCATAAGGCCAGTTTCTCAAGAAAAGAATCTGATCCTCCTGGAAGGCCAGGCGCGAATCTTCCTCTTGAAAGGAGATGACGTCTTCCGGAGAGATCTTCATTATCTCGACGAGAGTCCGTAATCCCTCAACCGCTTCGGGAGAGTTGATGGTAACCCGGTTCCCGCTTAATACTTGTCCGCCGTTATTAAAGATAAACTCGAGTGCGTTACAGACCAGCCCTTCGTACTGATTTCCCTGAAAGACATACCCGTATCGGACTTTGCCATTCCGGATATTCTCTTTTGACATGGCTATTAATTGCGCCCAGGTTTTAGGCGGTTGTTTGACAATGTCCTTACGATAAAACAAGACTCCGAAATCGGTATACCAAGGAACCGCCCAGATCTTCCCATCATAGGTGCAACTCTCAATCGTTCCCGGCAAAAACTCGGCCTGTTTCCTTTTTTTGAAAAAGGAATCTAGCGGCTCAATCCAACCGGACGAGGCGAATTCGGCGGTCCAGATGATGTCCCCCGAGAACACGTCGAAACTATCGGAACGTGCCAAAAATGAAGTTAGATAGAAATTATGGCAGGCATCGGAAGCGGAGGATAATAACCGATGCTTAACCAAAATCGCGTTTTGCTTGGAGTTGAATTCCTGTACCAATTGCCGGATGGCTCCCAGTGTATCCTCAGAGGGAGTGGTTAAAACAATTTCGACCCGGGGGGCGGCTAGTACCGTAGCAGCTACCGGAAAAGCCACAAGCCAAACCAGCAAGGAATAGCGCCACAACCTCATGAGAACCCCCCTCCAATACTTGTTCGAATTATAATCCACTACACCGGTCCAGGAAATCGGCAGCCGGAATAGCCGAGAGATCCTGGGCCCGAAACGTAGCTCTTTGACTTCCCGCTGCGGCCCCCACACCCAATACCAGCATACCTCCGGCCAGTGCGGCTTCTATCCCCGCCTCGGCATCCTCTACCACCGCGCAACTTTCCGGAGCGATTCCCAATTTCTGGGCGGCCAATAGAAAAACCTCGGGATCGGGCTTACTCTTGGTGATTTCATTTCCATCAGCTACCGCGTCAAAAAAATGCGCCAATCCGATTCTATCCAGTATGAGCGGTGTGTTCTTGCTCGACGAACCTACTGCCAGTTTGAGGCCGGCTTTGCGAAGATCATCGAGAAATGCCATCACTCCCGGGAGAATCTGGGCTGGAGTCAGATCCGCAATCAACTTCCGGTAATAATCATTCTTTGCCTGTGCCATTCGTTCTTTGGCATCGTCCGGGTACACCTTATCGGACCGTTCCAAGATGATTGCCAGACTTTCCATCCGGCTGACTCCACGCAACCGTTTATTGATCTCGCGATCAAAATAGATCTCTTCACTATCCGCCAGACGTTTCCACGCCTGATAATGACATTCATCAGTGGAAACGATGACACCGTCCAGATCAAAAATCACTGCTTTTAGTTTCATCTTTCAATTCCCCTTTTTGGTCAGGTCCCGGCGAGGCCGGTACTAAACTAATTGTTCGTGAATGAACTATCCGCAACACACTTGATTCTTGCCGCTATTTTTAGCCTGGTATAGGAAACGATCGGCACGATCTACCAGGGTTGCCCGGTCCCGGGCATGATCGGGTAGTGTAGCCACTCCCGCCGAGATCGTCACCGGGCATTTCAGCCGGTTGGACGGTATCCTGGCGACTGCCAGGCGGATCCGGTCCGCAATCAGCAGCGCCATCTGATTGCTGGTATCGTAGAGGATTACCGCAAATTCCTCCCCGCCGTACCGGGCGGCAATATCTTGTTCCCGTGTGGTATCGGCAATGGCCGCAGCGATCTCCTTTAAAAGTTGATCACCTGCCGGGTGTCCGTAAGTATCGTTATATTTTTTGAAGTCATCCACATCCACCATGATCAGCGACAGCCTTACCTGGTGGGCTAATGCCTGCCGGGTTAATTCTTCAATCTGCTCATTGAAGTAGCGACGGTTAAAAAGTCCGGTCAGACCGTCTGTATCCGCCTTTTTTCGTTCCTGCCGCAGACTGACGACGTTTTGGACGGCAATTCCGGCTTGATTCGCGATACTCGTTAATATCTGTGTCTCTTGATCCGACATCTGACGTACCTTGGGGCTGGTAATCATCAGCACACCGACGACTTCACCGTCGACCACCAAAGGAAAGGCAAACAAGGCCTCTACCGGGATCTTGCTAAATACCCTGACTAATTCGGTATGCTTTTTAATATCCGAACATAACAAGGGGTTTTTAAAGATAATGATCGGAGCCAGGGTAAAGCTGTTCAGATTTAGGGGATGCTCATCATAATAATCGAGCCATTTCTCGTCCCATCCGGTAGAAGCGAAGATTTTCAGTAAACCTTGATCATTAAACATGGCGATCGCCGCCATTTGGGAGGGATTGCTTTGAAGCACCGTCTTTAAGGTCTGGTTAAAAATCTGGTCCAGATCGTGGCTCCCGGTGACTTCCAGAGAAAAGTTGTTGAGCCGTTGCAGCTCGATATTCCAACGGGCCAGTTTTTTAGAAACTTCCTCTGTGACCGTATAGGTATGATTAATCAAATAACTGCCGACGATTCCCGCTAAATAGAGATAAGCAATCCGTGGAATTAAAATGAGGTAATTATAAAACCCGGCTCCCAATGTGACGGCGATGAGAAATAGGGCGCACCCGGTACAACAGATAATGACACCCGGATATCTGAAACGTAACATCGAAAGCAGAACCGGGATGAACAAAAAGGCGTATAGAGGACTCGCCGCACCACCGGTCCGAGCCATCATCCAACCGGTTACCGCCAGATCCATTCCTAAAACCAGTAGACGGAGGGGCCGGGTAACCATGTACCGGAGAACCGGAATGAGTAAAAAAACCAGGTTCAAAAAAAGATACGAAAATACCACCACATAATCGGCCTTGGAACCGGTTAACCCAACCGCCAGACCGATTAAGATAGCATTCACCACACCCAGTTGCAGACGAATCTCTGCCAGGGAAATGCTAAAAATCTTATCCCGGTGAACCTGTTTGCTCCACAAATTGATCACCCGGCTATTAAACTTTTTAAACGTCAATCGGTACGCGCCCACGCGCGCGAGTTCATGGATGTAAGTGTGTTTCATACGGATGTGCATCAAAGTGATTAAATCATAAGCCTGTCCACCCATAATCAGGTAAGGCTGCGGTATGCGGTCTTGAAACTAAAACCATTATATCATACTCCATTCCCTGTTATATCCAGAAAAGGAAGGCAATCAATCGATTTCCCTGATACCGGTGGATGGAGGGGTTCTCCAAATTGGATATTTTCTGTTACCCCAAACGATGTTGTCGACTCCCGACCGTATCCCCAAACCCGACAGGTAAGATCTTAAAAAGTTCGCCAACTATCTACTGTTCCCTGCCGAACAGGCCACATAAACTAAATATATTTGGATATTTGGAGAAGAAAAAAACCCGGTGATCCCGGGTTCATCCTTTCTGTCCTTTTCCTTTCCCAGACTTCTTTATTTTTATTTTATCCTTATATCCGTTGATCTTGCCCTTTAATGCTTTGAACTCCGCCGAACC
>DASVMB010000523.1:0-6843 GCA_036384575.1 Bacillota bacterium | reverse complement strand
CTATCATTAAATGATAAATCTTTCATCAATTGGCGGGCGTTTCTATAAGCCTCCGGTCTGGCGTTGTTCTGCTCGGCCTGGATGTAGAATTTGCCCATATCGCTGTTGGAGTCGTAAGCAGCTAATTTAAAATAATAACTGGTTTCTTGAAAAATTCCCCCGGGATAAGCTTCCACAGGTTTTTCTCCATAGAACTCAATCCATACAAAGGAACGGCTGATTGGATCCGCCGAATAGGTATGATTGGTAACGGTGACCTTCGGTTGAACCAGAGCAACGATTTCCGGCGGGAACTTATCTTTATTCGCGATTGCCTGTTGCATTACTGCGTCCGTGTCATACTCTTCATCGTCAGCGGTATATCCGGTGACGGCCGCCAGTAACATCAACGATCCGAAGCATAGAACGATCATCCATTTTCGCAACATGTTTTTATTATCTCCTTTCTCTAGCTTGCCTATTAACGGGCGGACTGAAATAAAAACGCAGGATAAGAAATCCGTTCGATTCCAAGTGCCCAACAAATAACCCCGGTAATGAATAACACAGCCAGGGCGGTACCGGCAATCCTGAGCGTCTGTTTCCCCGGCTCAAACAGAGGGGTTTCTTTGGTAGAAAGCCGCTGATAATCGATGATCATGCCCATCATTCCCAAAGGCATGGTCAGGAAGACGCCGACCAAGAAGATAATTGCTCCGATTCCACCTAAAATCATCATTGCCAAAGAATAAAGCCAAAGCTGCAACGGTTCTGCGGCAAAGTAATCACAACTGCGTTTCACCGCCTCTAACGGCCGCATTTTCTGATCGACAATGAAACCGATAACTAAAAAGTACAGCAGACTCAATACCGGAGTAGCGACAAAACTGATAACCATACCGATAACCGGGATGATGCCGATGATCCAAAAAATTAAGCCGACTCCCCAGAGTATCAGGGTCGCAACCAAAGTGGGAACCAGTTGGTCGAAGTGGGCAAAAATTTCGGTAAGTTTCCCTGGTTCACCCCGGAGTATTTTCAGTCCCAGGATCAAAACGCCCCCGACCAACGGCCCGGCCAGAATCCCCACTGAAAATACGGAGACGAGACCTGTGATCAGACAAGCCGATATGAGTATCCCGAAATTCTTGAGATATACATCAATACTTTGTTGAATGCTTTTGCCGACATTCATTCGTTGCTCCCCCTAGTTGTTCCAGGAATATAAAAGCTCCGGCAATCTCCATCGACAGTACCGGCCGATATTTTTTGGGCATTACCATCCTCCTCGTGAATGGCTTCATATCAAACCAAATTCAGCTTGATTATAAATAACCGTCTCTCAACAAATTCTAAACAAAAACGATGAATACAGGCTATGCAAGCTTGGGTGTATAATATTAGAACAACAGTTAAATGGATCTGATAAAACCGGATCGTTCCGATGTCCCCCGTATCATTCGGAACCAATTTCGATTTCGTTGAAAAATGAAGCTAATTTGACCAGGCGTTGATGTTGATTGATAAAGTATTCATTAGGGGTGACTTGATATGAAAGGAATCATGATTCAGGGTACCAGCAGCGATGCCGGCAAGAGCTTTTTAGTCACCGCTCTTTGCAGGGCGCTTGCCAATCAGGGATTGAAGGTATGTCCCTTCAAATCTCAAAATATGTCCAACAACTGTTATGTTACCCCGGATGGGCTTGAAATGGGCAGGGCTCAGGCAGTTCAGGCCGAAGCGGCCCGGCTCAAGCCGGATGTCTATATGAACCCGATCCTCTTAAAGCCATGTAAAGACACCTTATCCGAAATCGTGCTGCTGGGCAAGGTTCATCCCACGCCGGGTGACAGCGACTATTTTAAAAACTTTACCACGACCACCGGGATTCAAACGGTTAAAAATGCCCTTCGCCATATCGAAGCCCATTACGATGCGATTGTGATTGAGGGCGCCGGAAGTCCTGCGGAAATCAACCTGAACAGCCATGAAATCGTCAACATGCGGATTGCCCGTGAGGCCGATGTGCCGGTTATATTAGTAACCGATGTGGACCGGGGCGGTTCCCTTGCTTCGGTCGTCGGCACATTGGAGTTATTGGGCGAAGATCGCAACCGGGTGAAAGGTATCATCTTCAATAAATTCCGGGGAGACATGGCCCTCTTCCAAGACGCCGTCCGGTGGACCGAAGATTATACGAAAACCAAGGTTATCGGGGTCATGCCCTATTTACATGATATATTGGTCGAGAGTGAGGATTCGCTTAGCATTGATAACCACTACAAAAGTCTACAGGCAAACAAAATAGTCATCGGCGTTGTCAAAATGCCCTATGTATCAAATAACACCGACATCGAGCCCTTCCGTTTTGAAGAGGACGTCGAGATCATCCTCATCGACGCCTTCACTGATTTTACCAAACTCGATGCAGTCATCATACCCGGCACCAAAAGTACCATTTCGGACATGAAATACCTGCACGACTCGGGCATTGCCAAGGCGCTCAAAACCTTTCACGACAACGGCGGTTTCATTTTCGGAATATGCGGCGGTTATCAGATGCTGGGTGAAAAGATCGTTGACGAACTGGGAGTGGACAATCCATCGGTCAAGAATATCGAAGGCTTAAGACTGCTGCCGGTGAGGACAACCTTTACCGCCAAGAAAACCGTCAACCAAGTAAGCGGCAGGTTAGCGAACGGCAAGTTATTAGCTCCGGGATTGAGCAACTGTGAAGTCAGCGGCTATGAAATCCATTTCGGCATCACCGAAAGAATGGGGGATATTGGCCATCCATTGTTTTTACTCAACAATCATCAGGACGGAATGGAAGTGGATAACCTGAGGATTGCCGGCACATATCTGCATAATGTTTTCCATAACGATGCCTTCCGCAGCCTTTGGTTAAACCGGATCCGGGCCAAAAAACAATATGCGGAGAAACCGCCGGTGAATACGGAAAAGATCAAAGAACAAAGCTATGAAGCACTGGCAAAGGCCGCATCTGAATATTTGGATATGGAATATGTGTTAAAGCTGGTGAATAATTAAAAAGAAAAGATAAAAGGGAAAATAAAAACCGTTCTCACATCAAAGGAGATACGGCTGAATTTCATTTCGGGAATACTGTTGGCTTACATAGAATTACGATGTTCCATCAAAAGGTTTACGAGGCCTGGGCAATGGTGTTTGAGTAAATTTGGTGTTTGAACGGGATCCCTTGTTGCCGGCATTCTTCCTGACCCAAAAAGAAGACCGCATCATCCTTGACACAAGCGATCATTCCCTGTTGCTTGATGCTATCCAAAAGATTCTGCACTTCATCCGGGTTCGGTTCCACGGCAAAAGCTCCCAAAGCGGCTTCGTTGGCCATCAAATCTTGAATGAAATCCCAGTCAGGCAACGAACTAGACAATGTTGTAGCCTCCTAAAAAGGAATTTCGTTACTTTATGGTATACGGCTTTCGATAAAATCTCTCTCATTTATGAATTTTAACATAACATTGGTCCTAAATAAAGGGAAAAGTGTAACAATTTCATTTCCTCCCCGCAAGATTCACTTGTGATCTAGGACCTTCCCTAATTCCCACTGTTCCGGAATTCCAGAGGAGTATGACCGGTTGCCTTCTTAAAAACCCGGTAGAAATATTGCACATCCGGATATCCGACAATCCGGGCAATCTCACTAATGGACGCCTGCGTTTCCTGCAAAAGGCCGCATGCTTTCTCCATTCTGACATCCATAATGAATTTGGTCAGGGTTACACCGGTTTCCTGCCTGAAGATCGTCGAAAAATAGTTAGGGTTGATGGCAAACCGGCATGCCAGGTCCTTTACGGTGATCTCCTGGAAATAATTGTTGATAATAAACTCTCTGGCCTTTGATACCATCTCCCTGCAATACGCGCCTACACCGGGGGGTTCTTTGTACATATCTACAATCGTTGTATAGAGATACATGACAATCTGGGCGGGATCGTCGAAATAGTCGAGCATCTCGCCTAAGACCAGCTCCGTATGGAAAGCGTCCGTAAGATCTTTATCCATGTTGCCGGAGTTTCTCAATACAATCCCGATAATCTCATGATACAAAAGCCGGATATAGTTTTGTGACATTCCGGCAAGGTTCTCGGGTAAAAAAATATCGTTCAAAACGGTATATACGTTTTGAAGCTCATGCAACTCAATGAGATTCTGCAACAGTTTCAGTTTATGCTCGGGAAGGCTTAACTTTTCTTGAGTTTTGATGTTCTCATAATAATGGATTCGGCTGCATCGTTCGATCATTCGCATATCAAGAGCGGCTTTTGCCTGTCGATAAAGCTCGGATGTTATACCTTCCTCACCTGCGCTTACGGCGATTGTTACGGCAATCCCCAGGGATTGTTCGATTTTGGCGTACACATCGTTTACAAATGATTGGCAATTCGTGTTCAATTCTTTTTGATCCAGATGGGAAAGAAATATCATGAGCTGAGTGGGATCCTTCAAGTTATCCATGACGAAAACATGGTAAGCGGCGCCGCTCTCTTCCACAATGTTTCTGATGGCGCTTTTCATGAAATCCAGGTCCCTATATTTAAAGGATGCCTCTGTGTAGTTGGAATTGTCGACATGAATCAAAATCAGCCTATAGTACGCTTTCTCACCCATTACCTCCCGGTAAAGGTTGATGGGCGCAGAATCCTCAACAATCCTCTCCGGAGTGTGAAAAATGCAATTTACAGCGCGTTCCTGCATCAGAAACTCTTGATTTCTTTCCAGAGCCTTCGTATGCTCCTTTATTGTTTGCAATTCCTTCTCCTCATCAAGCCTTGCCATTACCTTTTCCAGAGTTTCCCGGAGATTGCCTTCCGCGATCGGTTTCAATATATATCCCCACACACCCAGGTTAAGCGCCTGTTCTGCGTAATGGAAGTCCGCATAACCGCTGATGATGATGGTCTTTATATCCCAGCCGGCCTCACGCAAGTTCTTGATCATCTGGATCCCATCCATCACCGGCATTCTCACATCCGTGATCACAATCTGCGGAGTTTGTTCCCGGATCAATTCCACTGCCTCCGCCCCGTTCTCCGATTCTCCGATCCATGAAAATTCAAAGCCGAGGTGGCGAAGTTTGGCGATGATCCCCTTACGGATCCACTTTTCATCATCGACAATCAGGATTTTGTACATTGCCATCCCCCTTAGCATGATCGAAAGGAAGCGTGATCCTCACCTGGGTACCGGAGTTCAATGTGCTTTTAATAGTGATCCCGTATTCTTCACCGCAAACAAGCTTGATTCGGGAATTGACATTCTTGATGCCGATACTCTCCTTATATTCACCGATGGAACGACTGTCATTCTCATTGATATATGTATTGATCCGCTCCACCTGTTCTGCAGTCATCCCCTGCCCGTCGTCATAAATCATGATGATCAAAGATCCGTCTGTGACAAAAGCCGATATTTCAAGGCATCCCTGTACTCGCTTGCCTTCGAAACCATGGTAAAGCGCATTTTCAACCAGAGGCTGCAGAATGAACCTTAATACTTTACAGTCTTTGAGTTCATCCGGGATATCGAAAAAGGTCGTGAATTTGTCCCCAAATCGGACCTTTTGAATATACAAGTAATTCTGGATGTGTTGGATCTCCTCGATCAACGGGACAAATTCGGAATGGTCCTTGTTAATGTTGTAACGGAACATCGCTCCAAGTTTTTCACAGATGGTACAGATTTCACGGCAACCATATACCGAAGCGATTGCACTGATTGATTCAAGCGTATTGTACAAAAAATGAGGGTTGATCTGAAACTGCAGTGCCTTAAGCTCCGCTTCCCGTTTTTCAATCTTTTGAATGTAGTTTTCGTTGATCAAATCGTTCAACCTGAGGATCATCCGGTTAAAGTGCCGGTCGATATTGCCGATTTCGTCCTTCCCGTCGATGACGCTCCCAACCGTAAGTTCGCCCTTTTCAATTCGGTTCATTTTATCCGTCAGCAATAAGGTCCTGCGCGTAAAGATCCTGGTAAACAAAGCTGTCAAGCAGATCAATATCAACAGCATCAGCAGAACGATGAAAAGAATAAATGAACCGATCTCCTTGACTTTATTTTCCAGTTCGTCGTTCTGGAACATGACAAAAGCTGTCCAACCACACCCTCCGATTTTGTGGTGGATTAGAATCCCGTTATGGTTTGAATCCTTGATCGTCCACCGTCCGGTGTCGCTTCCCAGAATTTCATGGAGGTTTTTCTTTCCCGTGAAGGGGAATGGCTTCGTACTGTTTGTAAATAATACGGTTCCCGCCGGGTCGAGAATATAAATATCGTAATTGTCCCGGTCGGCTCTACGGTTGTCCATTTTGAACAAGCTGGTCGCGACTAAATCGATTTTGGCAAATCCCAATTTCTTCAGATATCGATTCCCGGTAAGATCGGGAATGGGTTTTACGAGCGAGACCACATTCAGATCCAACCCTTTGATGATATAGGAAAAGTAATGGGTAGTATCCGACCGCTTGATCATTTCTTGGTACCAAGCTTCGTTTTTAACCTTTTCCACATTGCTGGTATGGATCCCGTCACTCGGAAATTGACGGTTGAGCGCGTATAACATGATGGCATAAATCTCATTGCTATTTTTGACAAAAAGCTGATTATCGATCTCTTTGGAAAATTTCCTGCCGATATCGAGGGTGCTATTGATCCGAAACTGGTCCTGCCGTGAAAAAATATCCTGTACCATGCCGTTGACCGTGATCGAATCCAGCAAGTTGCGGTAGAGAGTTAATTTGTTGTCGATACTGCCGACATACTGGGCGACAACCTGTTCGTAAGAGGAACTGACCTCTTTTTCAAGGATTTGCTGAAATT
>DASVMB010000522.1:0-2253 GCA_036384575.1 Bacillota bacterium | reverse complement strand
AAGGAACCCTTGCAGCAACATCATGAGACAGGCCCCCCCCAAACCGGCCAGAATGACTCCGGGGTAAGTGGTTTTTTCACCGCGGCGATTCCAGGCATAAGCCGTTAATACAAAGGCAATCCCCGGTAGGGAAAAGATGATTCCGCTAATGGTTGTAACCGAACCTTGAGCGATCTGCTCAAGATAGAGCGGGATGATTGGTAAAACGGCTCCAGTCATGACCGCGCCGGCCACTTCGGCCAGGATTACAGTCTGTAGGGTCGGCATTTGAATAGCCAGTTGGTAATCGCGCCAAATGGAAGTTTTTTGGGTGATTTCAGCCCGGTAACGTTCCTCTACCAGGAACAGCACAAGAAGCATGGCGATTAAGATCGCCACACCCGAGATGGCCATTGAAAAACGGTAGCCGAAGACTCCGGCTAAAATCCCACCTACGACAGGTCCGGCGATTCCCCCAATGGCATTGGCTGTCTGGGCGATGGAGAGATAGCGCCCGGCCTCATCCTTGGGAGTATTAGTGGCGATCAGCGCCAGGGAGCCGGGGATGAACCCGGTGAGCAGACCATTTAAGAACCGGAGCAGTACTAACTGCCAAAGGGATTGGCAGAGACTCATTCCGAAATAGATCAAGGCCAGACAGAATCCGGCCCGGATGGTCATTAGTTTACGGCTATATTTGTCAGCCATCTTCCCCCAAAAAGGCCCGGAGAAAGCCACTGTAATTGCCTGCACCGATAAGAGCATTCCGGACCAAAAAGCAATACCGCTTTTGACCCCTAGTTCCTTTAGAAATAACGGGAGAAAGGGGAGAATCTGGTTCCAGCTGGTGGCGGCCATGAAGATCGTGATGGAAAGCACGATCAAGTTTCGCCGGTAGTAAGGCATGTCTGCAATCCTTTCCCCGGCATTCCGGAGATGTTTTCGAGAATCTCATTCTTATTCTAAAGGATTTTGATATTACATGAATGTTAACATTTGGTTTCCACCCTTCAACGACTTGAAACGGGATTTAAAGTGGCTGAGGCAATCAATTGTTTTATATATAATCTTTGAACATCCTTGGGAGCAACTGCAAATCAAGGATTTTCGGAATCAAAAACGAATTAATATGGGATTATTTATATCAAGACTTGTTAAAAATCTAAAATCGAGGTCGGTTTGATGCCCTACCAACTGGTTGCCACCGATATAGACGGAACGATCACTGACCCATCCGGAAGAGTGCATTTGAAAGCGTTGGAGGTTATCCGTGAGTTGGAGGAAAAGGGGATCCCTGTAATTCTCGTTTCCGGTCGTCCTCTGCCGTATGTTGAGAGTCTTTCCCTTTACATGGGGACCAGCGGACCTTTGATCGCCGAGAATGGAGCGGTTTTGAAATTTGGCAGACAGTTAATTTTAGCGGGTGAAGCGGAACTCGCCAAGAAGGCACTGGCTCTCCTGGAACGGGATTTTTCACGCGCGGGTGCGCGGCTAACCTTGGATGAGGACAACCGTTATCGGATGGTCGATGTGACGCTGGAGAAAACGGTAGATCCGGAACTCATCCGCCATCGTCTCGATCAGGCCGGCCTGCCCGTTACTCTTCTGGTTACCAATGTCATGCTGCATCTGGTCGACGCCAAAGTATCCAAGGGCAAAGCCGTATTACAGGCCTTGGAGTTTTTAGGTATTGCCCCATCCCGGGCCGTGGTTTGCGGCGATTCCTTCAACGATCTGCCCCTCTTTGCCATTGGCGCATTGAATCTGGCTGTCGGCAGCGCCGAACCTTCCTTAAAACAAAAGGCGGATCGGGTCGCCAGCCTCCCGGGAGGGGCGGGATTTGCGGAATTGGTCCGGGAAACCTTCGGGCTATAAAAACAGTTATTCGTTACGAGTGCCTTGTAAATGAGAATAATTAGGTTTTTTGATGTTTTCTTTGCTTTTTACGCAGTGAAAGGAATGACTGTTGAAATGGCGGATACTCCCAAGCTAATCATTACAGCCAGCGCAATTTTCCATATGCCTGATCTGCTTCGCGAGTTGCATCTCACCGGCACCCTCCTATTGATAGCCGATACCAACACCTATCGGGTGGCCGGCTCTACCGTAGCAAGCGTATTGAAATCCGGCGGTTGGCAGTTAACGGAATGCATCTTCGAACGTTCCGGCGTATTGGTTCCGGATGAGCGAGCGCTGGGAGAGATCCTGATCAAGCTGGAACCGGATACCCAGGGTATTGTGGCGGTTGGTTCAGGGGTTATCAATGATCTGGCC
>DASVMB010000521.1:0-2657 GCA_036384575.1 Bacillota bacterium | reverse complement strand
TCGGTGCAGGTCTGCCGGTACATGAGGCGACCGGGAACATGGTTATCGATGTAGGCGGAGGCACTACGGACATCGCAGTGCTTTCCCTGGGAGGCATTGTTACAGGTCAATCAGTTCCTGTGGCTGGAGATTCAATGGATGAAGCCATCGCCCGCTATATACGGCGTACGTATAATTTGATGGTGGGAGAGCGGACGGCGGAAGATATCAAGATCTATCTGGGCTCGGCATTCCCGATGGAAAAAGAGATTGAATATGAGGTCCGGGGGAGGGATTATGTCACCGGGCTCCCCAAGGTGATTCGGGTTAGTTCGGAGGAGATCCGCAATTCATTGAAGGAGCCGTTGAACACAATCGTCAACGCGGTTCGTATAATTATCGAAAAGACTCCGCCGGAACTTGTGGCGGACATCATGTTTAAAGATATCGTGATGACGGGAGGCGGCTCCCTTCTAAAAGGGTTCGACAAACTACTCGGAAGCGAACTGGGGATGAATGTCCGGGTGGTTGAAGATCCCTTGACGAGTGTCGCCATTGGCACTGGAAAGACACTGGAACATATCCATCTTTTATCCAGGGTCGTAGCTGCCGCTAAAAAGGCCAGCAGCTAGAGATGGATTCATTGTAGGCCAAACGAGTTGATTCCTTAAAATACCAAGTTACTTTTTGATAAATTGTTCAATTGAAAGCAACTTAGTATTAATGTTGCACTGGTACAATCATCATTGGGTTGATATCCAGTGCTATTTTGTTGACCTTTTTTCCTCCGGACGGGTATCTCTCCGGTTAACTCTTTTTTTCAGACCGGAGGCTATGAATGGAAGTTGCATTTGTCGGAGTTTTGGATTATGATTATCATTAGCTGACTTGATCCCTTGTTTGATCTACCGTCGGCGGCGTTTCTTCCCGGCTCGGGCTCAAGGGCTTTGCCCCGCGCCTGCGCGTAAAATAATGGAGGCGTTTCGTTTGTACAAGGTAAAGAGCTGGCAAACAGGAATTGGCTTGGTGGCAATGGTTTTAAGCATCATTGTCGTTTTGCAGCTGCGCACCGAGTTGAAGATCGGCGCTACATTGCCGACCCGCCGCGTCGGTGAACTCTCGCAGATGTTCAAGAATCAATCCCTGCAGTTAAAAAAGTATGAACTGGAGATCAGCGACCTCCGAAACCAGCTGAACAATTATGACCGGGATCGAGAGATTACGCGGTTGAAGATGGCTGCCGGACTGGTTCCTTTGGCAGGAAAGGGATTGCGAATCACCCTGAGTGATTCGGAAAAAAAGCTTAAAGACTATGAGGATCCCACCTTTTATATCGTCCATTACAGCACATTGGAGTTGCTGGTCAACGAGTTATGGGCCGCTGGAGCCGAGGCGGTCGCCGTCAATGGTTATCGGGTGGGGAACACCTCCGGTTTTAGTTGCGCCGGCACCACCATCTTGATCGATACGAAACGGTTGGCGCCGCCTTACTTGATCGATGTAATCGGGGATCCCCGCAATTTAAAAAATGCATTGATGATGCGGGGCGGTTTTGTTGATACGGAGATCCTGGCGTTTGATTTGAAATTTGAGATCCAGGAAGAAAACGAGGAAACAATTACTGTTCCGGCTTATAAAGGCAGCATTTCGTTTGAATACGCCAAACCCGCCGAAGAGGAGGAGGCCAAGAAGTAATGCTTATCCCGATTATTTGCGCGGTAATAGGTGTCTTAGTAGGCATTTTTCTACCCTTTGACATTCCCATAAATTTTGTGCAATATACCGCTATCGCCATCTTGACCGCATTAGATGCCATTTTTGGCGGTATCCGGGCGCAATTGGAGCGGAAATTCAACTTTTACCGTTTTATCAGCAGTTTCTTTACAAATGCCGCCCTCGCCGCACTTTTGGCATATTTGGGCAACCTTCTTGGCGTGGATATCTATATGGGTGCAGTGGTAGCCTTTAGCATCCGGCTCTTTCAAAATCTCTCAATCATTCGGGAAGAGTTATTCGATCGCTTTTGGTGGTCCCATGCCA
This sequence comes from Bacillota bacterium, assembly GCA_036384575.1. GTDB lineage: Bacteria > Bacillota > UBA4882 > UBA8346 > UBA8346 > DASVMB01. Next base: position 638 of record DASVMB010000521.1, on the reverse strand, counting down.
ATGGCCGCAGTAAAGACGTTTAATGCACTTACGAACGAAGTTACTTTCAATTGAATAAAAGGCATCTTAGGATTTTGAACCAATTTCGTTTGCAAATTGGCTAAAAGTACCCCTGGGGTACTTTTTTGATTTTCATCACCGGTAGTCAGCCATGGCTCGAGACCGAATTATATGGCAGGATTTGGAGAGTAAATCGCGAATAAGGTAGACATTGGGCGGGATAGAAATCATACCGTTAATCGGCAAAAACCATACAATGTAAAGCGAGGCAAGAGATCTTGCGCATCGGAATTTTTACCAACTGTTATCTCCCTCTGGTCAATGGGGTGGTCGGAGCCGTGAGTTTATTGCGCCGGGGGTTTATGGAAGCGGGCCACCAAGTCTACATATTCGCTCCGGATTTTGATGATTACGTCGATCAGGAACCCGACATCTACCGGTACCCTGCGGTAGATTTGACCCGGCGGGTAAAGTACCCGGTGGCGATCCCATTCGCGCCGAGAATGCACCGGGTTTTACCAGAGCTGAATCTGGATATTATTCACTGCCATCATCCCTTCGTGTTGGGAATTGAAGGCCTGAAAGCCGCTCGAAGATTGGGTATACCATCGGTTTATACCTTCCATACCCAATATGAT
>DASVMB010000520.1:0-12064 GCA_036384575.1 Bacillota bacterium | reverse complement strand
CGAAAACATGGGTCACAGCCCCGATTAACCGCCCGTTCTGTATAATGGGACTGCCGCTCATCCCCTGAATAATCCCCCCGGTTCGTTTGAGCAGTTCCGGATCGGTTACTTTCAAGATTAAACCTTTGTCGCGTGGAGAATCCTGCCGGTACACCTTTATGATCTGGACCTGAAACTTTTCAACCAACCGCTCCTTGATAACCGTATAGATCTCGGCGGAGCCCAAGGTGATCTGAGAACTATACGCCATGGGCAAGGATCTTGCTTTGGTAAAATCGATAAAGTTTTCGGTGAGGGTTCCGTATATTCCGAAACGACTGTTCTTTTCGATGAGGCCGATCGGACTCAAGTTGGTACTGCAAACTCCGATCTTTTCACCCGGTTGTCCGGGAAGTCCTGCTTTAATGCCATTGATCGATGCCAGCACAATTTCTCCGTTTTGCAAGGTCAAACCTTTCGCGCCGCTAAACTCAGCGATATGATGGCCTAAACCCGCAAACTTCCGGGTAACGGGGTCGTAAAAAGTTAACGTTCCCACGCCGGCTGCGGGGTCTTCGATAAATATTCCCAGCATATAACGCTGGTGTTGGGTTCCTTCCTCATAGCTTAAGACCGGATGTACCTTGATTAACCGGATCTGATTTCCTCGCTTAATGGTCAGGTTGAGTGTCCGGTACCAGGGACGAAAATTACGCAACAACACTTCCACATCATCCACTCGATTCACCGGGAGGCTGTTGATGGCAAGCAAGACATCACCCACCTTTAATCCGGCTGTCTTGGCAGGGTAATACATCTTGCCGTCGACTCCCTTAATCGGCAAATGGCCTACGATCACCACCCCTTTGCTGGAAAAAAGCACCCCTACGGCCTGCCCTCCTGGAATGAGTTGGGGCGGTTCAGCCACTTCCACCTGGAGTTTTTTAACCGGAATTCTGCCGAAGATCCGGATTTGAACCTCAAATCGTTCTGCGGATTTTGGAGATAATACCAATTCCTTCGTGAGCAGATGATCGAATGCTGAAAGTTTCAACGATTCCTGAAATGTCAAGGAACTTCCCGAATGGAAACTCAGCGGGTAATGAACGGAAAGGGTAATCTTTTGCCCCGGAGAAAGATGAAGCGTTCCGGGAAGATTCATATATTCAATTAGTCCCGCGATTACTGAAGATCCAAGCAGAAAAAGCGCGAAAAACAGGATAAACTGCAGGGGCTTGTTTTTCAAAGCGCACAATCAATTCACATCCCGTTCATTTATACACAGTTAGCTGGCTCTCGATCCCGGCCATCAAAGGTAAAACTCTGAGCGCTCCAGGCCATTTTATAATGGATAAACTCCCCGCCTAACTGGGGTTTTATTCAAACAAAAAAGCCCGGAGTTTCCCCGGGCTTACTTTTTTGGTTTTGGAGATTGGATAATCTGATGAAGCCGGCGGTACCAATTTTCGTAGTGGTACTGCCATTCCCGGCCATAGACTGTCATGGCCTTCCGGATCTGTTGAGGTTCCTCGCCGGTACTCCTGACGAGTCTCCAGAAATCGGGTCCATGGTTTAAGTATTGCAAGTGAGCCAATTCATGAAGGATCACGTAGTCCACGAGTTCACGAGGCCCACCGATGAGGCGGTGGGATAGATTAATGTTGCCCCGGTCGGAACAAGAGCCCCAACGGCGGAATTGACGATGATATCGAACGCTGCGGTAATGAAACTTAAAAAATGCCTGATTCAATTCTGCGGTACGCTGCTTGAGATCAGGTAAAGCAAGCTCCCCCATGAGCCGCCAGTACACATGATCCAGTGTCGTTAACAGCTGGGTTTTCCGGCCCAACATCTGCCGGGGAAATTGGATCACGCAGTTTCCCGAGGAAAAGGTGGCCTTAACCGTCCGACGTTCCTCGGGTTGTAAAAAGATGGGGATCCAAAAAAGACGTATCTGTTCTTCCATTTTTCCTCACAATTTTTTAAAAACAGCTTAGTATAAAGATCCCCGGACAAGAAAAATCCCCGTTTCCGGGGAGGATAAATTAGAGTAGAGAAATGGTCACGAAAAATGTTTTAAGCGACTACGACGTTGATCAACCGGTTGGGAACCACGATCACTTTTTTAACAGTCTTGCCGGCAATGGCCTTTTCTACTGCCTGATTCTTCAAGGCCAGATCTTTCAGATCCTCTTCACTACTATTTACTGGAACATTAAGCTTTTCACGGATCTTACCGTTAATCTGAAGCACGATCTCCACTGTCTCTTCGGCTGCAAGTTCCGGATTGTATTTTGGCCAAGGCTGGTTATGGATGGAATAACCGTAACCGAGTCGGGACCATATTTCTTCAGTAATATGGGGGCATGCCGGAGCCAACAGCAAAAGCAGGCTCTTAACCGCCTCATTCCAAGCATCCGAAGCATATAGTTCCGTTTTATACTTGGCCATTACATTAGAGAATTCCATCAGTGAGGCCAAATAGGTATTGAAGGAAAAATCCTCAATACTTCGAGTCGCTTTGAGAATGGTCTGATGAGTCTTTCGAACCAGGGATTTTGCGGCATCTGCCGGTTCGGCCGAAAGCGGCTTCATCTCTTCCAACGTCAATTCCCAAACGCGGTTCATAAAACGGTACATACCATCGATTCCCCGGCTATCCCAAGGGCCGCCTTGTTCCCAGCGCCAACCGAACATCAGATAAGCCCGAACGGCATCTGCACCGTATTTTTGGACCAAATCATCCGGGGCTACCACATTTCCCCGGGATTTGCTCATTTTCTCGCTGTCTTCACCCAGGATGATTCCTTGATTCCGAAGTTTCAACATCGGTTCATCGAAATCAACCAGTCCGATATCGCGCATGGCTTTGGTGAAGAAACGGGTATAGATCAAATGCATGCAGGCGTGTTCCACACCGCCGGTATATAGATCCACCGGAAGCCAATAAGCGGCTTCTTTGGGATCAAAGGGGACGTCTCCTTTGTAATAAGGGCTAAGATAACCATATTGGTACCAAGATGAACACATAAAGGTATCCATGGTATCGGTTTCCCGTTCCGCCGGACCGCCGCATCGCGGACAAGTGGTCTTTCTAAATCCCTCATGATACTTTAACGGTGATTCCCCTGTCGGCAGGAACTCGGCATCCTCGGGTAGAAGTACCGGCAAATCTTCGTACGGCACGGGTACAGTACCACATTTTTCGCAATAGATAATGGGAATTGGTGCTCCCCAATAACGTTGCCGACTGATCAACCAATCGCGGAGACGGTAATTTACAGCCTTTTTACCAAATCCTTTTTCCTCTAACCATTTTGTAACCTGTTGTTTGGCTTCCTTGGCCGGAGTCCCGTCAAACTGCGCTGAATTGACCAATAGCCCTTCCTCAACACTGGTATATGCTTCCGGAAGGGGGTGATCCAGATTTATCCCCGAAGGCGCGATGACCATTCGAATCGGTAACTGGTACTTCTTAGCAAAGGCAAAGTCCCTTTCATCATGGGCGGGGACAGCCATAATGGCACCGGTCCCGTAACTCATCATAACGTAATCCGCGGTCCAGATGGGGACTTTAGACCCATTCACCGGATTTATTGCATAAGCTCCGGTAAAAACACCGGTTTTTTCTTTTGTAACCGCCAAACGTTCGATCTCACTCTGACGGCTAGCCTGATGTTTATATTGTTCCACTTGAGCACGATATTCGGAAGTCGTTAACTCATCGACCAGTGGATGTTCGGGGGCTAATACCATAAAGGTCACACCCCATAAGGTATCGGGGCGGGTCGTGAAAATTCGCATTTCTTGACCTTTTTCGGTATGGAAAACCACTTCTGCACCTTCACTGCGGCCGATCCAGTTTTGCTGCATCGTAACGACCCGTTCCGGCCAATCCATTCCCGAAAAGTCAAGCAATTCTTCGGCATAATCGGTGATCTTAAAGAACCATTGATTTAACTCCCGTTTTACCACCGGAGTTTCGCATCGTTCACAATGACGATCTTCACCCCAAACTTGTTCTCGAGCGAGAGTGGTATTACACTGAGGGCAAAAATCGACCGGTGCGAATTTTTTATAGGCAATGCCTTTTTCATAAAATTTGAGAAAAAACCATTGAGTCCAACGATAATAACCGGGTAGACAAGAAACGATTTCACGCCGCCAATCAAAGAGCGCTCCCATAGATTTCAACTGTTGACGCATCCGCTCAATATTGGACATAGTCCATTTATACGGATGAACCCCTCGTTTGATAGCGGCATTCTCCGCCGGTAAGCCGAAGGCATCAAAACCCATGGGAAACATCACGTTATAACCCTGCATCCTTTTAAACCTGGCATGAGCATCCGAAGGAGTCATGGCGTACCAATGTCCGATGTGCAAATCACCGCTGGGATACGGCAACATGGTCATAGCATAATATTTTGGCCGGTCCGCAATATCCGAATGGTATAATCCGGTCTCTTCCCATTTGTTTTGCCAACGCGGCTCGATCTCGCGATGATGGTATTTATCGACTTTACCCATTGAATTGGTCCTCCACTTCCATCCGGCAAAGGCCAGTAACCAGACTGCCTTAACCCTTTTGCCTATTGCCTGTTGTCTATTATTGGCGCCAGTTGGACGCTACACATTTGTGCATTTTGTTTATTGTACCGGAATCACTTTGGCGTCATGCCAGAGATTTTCCAATGCATAAAACTCCCGCTCCTGTTGATTCAGGATATGAACAACCAAGCTTCCGCAGTCGAGCAAGATCCAGCGACCGTCACGATATCCTTCCTTGGGCGGCAAAGGGATATCCGCCGCCTCCAGTTTGTCGGTGATCGCATCGGCAATCGCCCGGATCTGAACTTGTGTATTACCGGAACAAATAAAAAAATAATCGGTAATTCCCGAGATCCCTCGCAGATCGAGGAGCATTGGTTCCAGCGCCTTTTTCTCAAGCGCTGCTTCCTTAATCAATTCCAATAAGGGTTCCATGGAATTTAACGGATACCTTTGTGTATTAATTCGTTTCGTCCCTCCAGACTCCGGGGATGCAGTAGATAATTACGATTAATCACGTAAGTGATGGATCGGTTGTATACCATGAGTAACAACTGTTCGGGAGCGAGCTTATCTGCTTCATCCCGTAAAATTCGGGCTTGTTCAAAAGTACGACCCGGTTCGATAAAATCACCGACAAAGATCAACCGGGCCAGAGGTCCAATCCCGGCAGCACCGGTGATATGATAAGTGATGGCTTCAAGAATCGCCGGTTCTTCGATTTCCAGTTCCCGGCGGGCTAAACCTGCACCAACAGCCCCGTGTAACAGCAGAGGCTCACTTTTTTCAATATCGTCTACTACTATACCAAAATTAACTGCCAGTTTCAAGAGAGAATCCCGATCATATTCCCGGCAGAGATCGTGAAGTAACGCGGCAAAAGAAGCATGTTCCGGATCGACCCCAAACCTGGCCGCCAGTTTCAGGCAGACCGACTCCACACCCAGGCAATGCTTAAAGCGGGTTTCCGATAACCGGTTCTGAAGATAATTTACAATTTCATTACGATTCATGCAAGTCACCCGGTTTCCAAACCGATTCATGGCATTCGGACCATTCGAAATTTTATCCGAAAGCAGAGGAGATCCGTTGAATCAGGTTTATATAATATGTTCGGAACGAGATAAAGGTCAGACTAAGGTCAACGGTAATTGGTAAATTGCAGTTCCACCCCATAATCCTTCGCCTTTAAGGCCTGAATGACGGCCTGGAGGTCGTCCCGGCTTTTTCCGGAGACCCGGAGCTGATCGCTCATAATTTGGGCTTGGACCTTAAGATTCAAGGTTTTGATATCCTTTACCATCTGCTTGGCGGTCTCGGTTGCGATCCCCTGCTTAATCCGGATCATTTGCCGAACGGTGCCGCCGCTTGCCGATTCCACTTTGGCGTATTCCAGATTCTTAATGGAAACGCCGCGTTTGATTAATTTTGTCTGAAGGATATCGATGATGCTCTTTAGTTTGTAATCATTATCCGCGCTTATCTTCAACTCCTCGCCGTTCAAGGTGATCTCTGCCAGGCTATTACGGAAGTCATAACGCTGCCCGATCTCCTTTACGGTTTGGTTTACGGCATTATCCACCTCCTGCAAATCTACCTTGGAAACAACATCGAACGAAGCCTCATTGGCCATTTGCCATTCCTCCTTGGTAATACCCGGTTTATTAGCGCGCACGCACGGGGAAATCAATGTACAATTCTCGTCCCGGAATGATTTCCCTCCATTTTTTGATAAGAAGTTAAAAAAGCAATGATGATAATAAAAAAGAGTGCTTTGGGTCATGCCGCAAAACACCCTTCCAATTAACATCTGAACATCTAAGGATACTCACATCTTGGCTTGACGGGGTTTAGCCTCATTGACGATTAATTCCCGCCCACCCATGTCTTTCCCGTTCATCTTTTCAATGATCTGTTCGACATTGTCATCTTCGACCTCGATAAAGCCAAAACCGCGAGACCGCCCGCTCGCCCGATCCGTAATGATCCGGCTTGAACGGACCTGGGCATAGTTGGAAAAAAGCGCAGCTAAATCTTCTTTTGTGGCTGACCAAGGTAAATTGCCGACATACAAAGTTCTCGTATCCATATTCCTCCACCTTATTCTACTTTGAGTTAACGCACCCGCGCTTACTAATATTGTGCATCAAAAAAAAAGGACTATACCAGTACAGGTTTAAAAACACCCCCCGTTCGGTATAGCCACTTAAATCTTGATAAGTCAGGTCAAATCGAATCCGGCAAGTTACTGCTAACACCGGTTTATTTCATATCGTGCATTCACGCGTGCCGACTCGCTAATGCTATTGCGCCTTTTCAAAAAAACTATATGTACTACCGGATCGAGGTTCATATAACCGGTTTTCCCGAATATACTCCCTGACAGCATCGGGAACCAGGTAACGGATGGAACGACCCTGCATCAGCTCAACCCGTAGCCAGGTTGAGGAGATATCCAATAGGGGAGCTTCCAGGATGGTAATGCGTTCCCGATATGGCTGTAAAAATAACGGCCAATCATTCGCGTCACGCAACACCGGAGAGCCAGGACGAAAGGCCGTGATGATTCTGGCCTGATCCAAGATATCCCGGTAATTTTTCCAGGTGTAAAGCTCTAGTAATGAATCAAATCCCAAAATCAGGACGGCTTCGGCTCCCCGTTCGATGGCTATCAATTGCCGGATGGTATCCGCGGTATAAGAAGGGCCTTCACGGTCAAGTTCAACTCTGGAAATCTCAAACCCCGGATGACCTTCTATGGCCAGTTCCACCATACGCAGGCGGTGTTCAGCCGGGGTTAAAACCTCTCCAATCTTATGAGGCGGGATAGCTGCAGGAACAAAAATGATTTTTTCAAGGGAAGAAACTTCGCCGGCTTTTTCAGCAAGTATCAAATGTCCGAGATGGATCGGATCGAACGTCCCTCCCATGATACCAAAATATCCCATGACCTCACGCCCTTTCTCGCATGGAAGACCGGTCAGTGACAGATTTCAGCCACGAATTTGGCCGCTGCCATAAATAATATATTTAATGGTAGTTAAAGCTTCGAGCCCCATTGGCCCGCGTGCGTGAAGTTTTTGGGTACTAATTCCGATTTCCGCACCGAATCCGAATTCGAAGCCATCGGTAAAACGAGTCGAAGCGTTTACATAGACTGCAGCTGCATCCACTTCATCCAAAAAACGCCTGGCGTTTGGATAATTATTGGTTACGATGCATTCCGAGTGACGGGTCCCGTATCGGTTGATGTGGGCAATGGCTTCATCCATGCTCTCAACCACCTTTACGGCTAAGATGAGATCCAAATATTCAGTCTCCCAGTCGTTTTCCGTGGCGGGTTGAGCTTGAATGAGTGAACAGGTTTTCGGACATCCCCTAAGTTGAACGCCTGCCGATTCATATTTGGCAGCGATTGCCGGTAAAAAAACCTGCGCCACATCCTGATGAACCAGTAATGTCTCCATGGCGTTACAGACCGCGGGGCGCTGCACCTTGGCATTGAAAGCAATACGGCAAGCCATCTCTATATCGGCATCCCGATCAACATAAGTATGGCAATTGCCTACTCCAGTCTCAATCACCGGCACTGTGGCATTCTCGACTACGGTTTTGATCAACCCCGCTCCACCCCGGGGAATTAGGACATCCAGATACTTGTTTTGTCGCATCAAAACCTGGGCTGCCTGGTGATCAGTCCGTTCCACCAATTGGAGGGCATCCATAGGTATGCCTGTCTCCCGGCAAACCTCTCGCAGCAGCTCGACCAATACCCGGTTTGACTCCAGGGCCTCGGATCCACCCTTTAAGATCACGGCGTTTCCCGTCTTTAGGCATAAACCGGCGGCATCCACCGTTACATTAGGACGGGCTTCATAAATAATCCCCACCACTCCCAGGGGAACACGTTGCTCTCCAATCTCAAGGCCATTGGGACGACGCCACATCCGGATCGTTTGCCCGATAGGATCGGCAAGATTGACCAGGGTTCGTAAACCGTCCGCCATATCTCGAACACGTTTTTCATTCAAAACCAAACGATCCAGCAATACTTGACGTTGGTTTTGACGTGCCGAGTCCAGATCGAGACGGTTGGCTGCGAGAATTCTATCGGTCCCTTTCTCCAGCCGGTCCGCCATCGCCAGCAACAACCCATCTTTTTGGGTGCTCGAAAGCCGCGCCAAGATTGGCGCTGCTTTTTTTGCATTCCGTCCCAGCTCTTCAATGTACGTTGCGGTATCCATTTCTCAACCCCCAATACTTGACTTGGTAAAACCATCTTAACTCCGAAACACACGAAACACACGAAAAAATGCATTCGGAACTCTCTAAAAACTTTTTGTGTCCTTTCGTGAATTTCGTGGTTAAATAGATCCGCCCTTTTTACCCGGTATCTTTCTAAATCTTCTTAACTCCGAGATACACAAAATCCACGAAAAAAGCATTCAGAACCCTCTAAAAACTTTTCGTGTTCTTTCATAAATTTTGTGGTTAAATAGATCCGCCCTTTTTATCCGGCATCTTTCTAAATCTTTTGAACTCAGAAACACACGAAATCCACAAAATAATTTATGCCGTTATAACTAAGTTATCGCGGTGAACCGCTTCATCGGTAAACTTAAAACCCAAAATCGATTGAATCTCGCTGGAATGCCGGCCGCGAATCTTTTCCAGCTGTTCTTTGGAATAATTCGTTAAGCCCCGCCCTAATTCTTGATGGCTGCAGTTCACGATGCGGATGAGATCGCCCTCCTCAAACTCACCGGAAAGAGTTACAATTCCCGAGGGTAATAAACTTTTACCCTGTTTGAGAAGAGCCCGTTCGGCTCCGTCGTCCACCATCAGCTCGCCGGTTACCGGAGGTCCGAAGGCAATCCACCGTTTTCTACTGTTTACCAGGGGTTGGTTACTTAAGAAGACGGTGCCCACCGGGGTCCCGGCAAAAAGATACTGAATCTTGGCGGGATCATTTCCATTCATAATCACCATGGAGGTTCCGGCCGCCGTTGCCATCCGGGCAGCCTCCATTTTGGTGATCATCCCGCCGGTTCCCAGTTTCGATCCGGCCCCCCCGGCCATTGCCAGGATTTCCGGACCAATCTCCGTAACCAGAGGTATTAAGGTTGCGTTGGGATCGGTCTTTGGATCTGCGGTATACAAACCGTCAATATCCGAAAGCAGTACCAGGAGATCCGCTTCAATCAACCCTGCCACTAAGGCTGAAAGGCAATCGTTCTGCCCAAACTTCAACTCTTCCGTAGCGACTGTGTCATTTTCGTTGATGATGGGGATTACCCTATATTTCAACAATGTCAAAAGGGTATTTCTGGCATTTAGATAGCGTTTCCTATCACTCACATCGCTACGGGTCAATAAAACTTGGGCTACGGTCTGACCATACTCGGCAAAAAGCTTTTCATAAACTTGCATCAATAATCCTTGACCGATGGCAGCCAATGCCTGATGTTCCATGATCGATGCCGGTTTTTGGGTGATACCAAGACGGCCCATCCCGGCGCCAACAGCACCGGAGGTTACGATCACCACTTCTTTATCCTGGTTTTGCAGATCGACTAACTGCCGGACCAATTGTTCCATCCGGTTTAAATTTAATTTACCGCTGTGGTGGGTGAGGGTGCTGGTACCAACCTTAACCACAACCCGGCGGGCGGCTTTGATGTGCACGCTATGGGAATCCACCGTTTTCCTCCTGAAAATGGTTTACTTATCGCCAAACCGTCAAACAGTCTGAAACATCGGGTTTTACATCTGATCCCACGGGATTTTACTGGATACCCCGGGTTGGGCTTGTCGGTAAAAAAGTATATTTCTACCGATAACTTGCACAATCTCACAATTGATTGCCGTTGCCATTTCCTCTGCAATCGACCTGGACTCATATTCCGTATGAGGCAAAACTCTAGCCTTGATAAGCTCACGGGCACTAAGCGCCTGATCCAGCTGTTCGATGACGGTAGCACTTATTCCGCCTTTTCCAATGGTTAAAATCGGTTCCATTTCATTGCCTAAAGCCCGTAAGAAACTTCGTTGCTTGCTCGTCAACATCGCTACGACCTTCTTCCCTTTTGAAAAGGTTTGATCTATCCAATTCAGTTTGGAAACATTATAGCATATTTTACACGGAGGTTTGAGACTTTTTCAACCTTTTGGTCTTTTGGAGGGGAATTGAACTTTAAAAGATTTCCTGCCCTGGTGATGCGACTTCTCGGCTCTTCGTGAAGATTTGGGATCAGCGAAAATAAAAAAAGTGAAGCTAGGCTCCACTTAAAATCCAGTGAAAAAGTTTGGCCAATCCACCGGTGTAAGATTCGGCGCTCGTTTGCGGGACGGTGAATGGCGCCAGATGGCAACCCTAACCCACCTGAGGAATTTTATCTTTTCGAAGTTGCCTCCGGTGGTGCTCGTATCGCGGATCACCCTTTCGCCAGCGTTCCTCGCCCCGCTCCCGTACAATAGATGTCTCGGTGGCGATGAACTCGTTACGTGCCGTACAGTAAAACACCGGGTCACCCTTCCGACAGTTCCCACAGTCTAGACAGAGCACTTTAAAACCTCCTTAATCCTCACTCTATTTTTATCGTAACGACCATTTCGATGATTGTCGTGTGACGAGCGGCGTTTCGCCGATGGTTTTATTTAAGAGTTTTCAAAGTGTGGGAATCTTAACCACAAATACGCTCACCCGGATTTGAAAGTCATTCTTCACTGAGATAAGTAAATTCAAAATCACCAATTCGTACCATATCGCCTTCTTGGACTCCGGCATCAATAAGCGCCTGGATTACGCCCCAGCGTTTCAAGAGCCGTTGCAGGCTACGGAGAGATTCTTCATTATTTAAATCAAACCTGGCCATCCGGCGTAACAAACCATCGTTCTGAACCATAAAACCGCTTTCGATTTTAAGTACCTGAATAGCTAAAGATTCCGTATCAATCTCCGGTTCGGATACAATTAACTGTGAAGATTCTTTAGGGATCTGAGTCAGCAGATAAAGAACCCTGTCCAACAAGTCCGATACTCCCTCACCGGTAGCAGCGGATATAGGAATCACCCGACAATCACCGATCCGAGCAATAAATGATTCCAGAATCGATTTGGAATCCGGAAGATCAACCTTATTGGCGACTACAATCTGTATCCTGGTGGCCAGTTCGGGATCGAACAGCCTTAACTCTTCATTGATCTGCAGGTAATCCTGGTACGGATCGCGGCCGGAAATTCCGGAAACATCCACTAAATGAACTAAAAGCCGAGTCCGTTCGATATGCCGGAGAAATTGATCGCCGAGTCCGGCTCCACTATGCGCTCCTTCAATTAACCCCGGGATATCAACTGCCACGAAGCTTTGGCCTTTCACATTCACTACCCCCAGGTTGGGGATGAGCGTTGTAAACGGATAATCGGCTACTTTCGGTCGGGCGGCGGATATCCGGGATAATAATGTGGACTTACCGGCATTTGGAAATCCAATCAATCCCACATCGGCCAAGAGTTTCAACTCAAGGTCAACCC
>DASVMB010000519.1:0-3281 GCA_036384575.1 Bacillota bacterium | reverse complement strand
GGTTTAGCCTTAATCGCCGGGAACGGAAGGATCAACGAGGCAATCTGCAGGGAAATGGCCGGGGTTGATCGGGGATTAAAATAGGGACTGAGTCCGACACTTCAATGAAATATAAGACTAAACGATAGAAAGGCGCCCGTTTCGGGCGCCTTTTTCGATATAAGTATTCTACCGTTACGAAATATTTAACAAGGATTCCTGGAAAATTCATCGTAAACTTTTATTTATACAGTTTAAACTAGCTACAAAACGACTACTTAAAGAGAGGCACTTCACCACGATGGATTATCACGCGGTACTGAAACAAGTCGAGTCCTGGCTGATGGAAGTGGGTACAGAACAACTGGAGGGGCTGGGACGAAAACTTTCGATCACCACCAAGTCCTCGGAGTTTGATCCGGTGACGGATGTGGATCGTAAGTCGGAAGAATTTTTGGTCGGAGCAATACAGCATCATTACCCCGAGCATTCGATCCTCACCGAGGAGCGGGGCGCCATGGAGAATGGTTCCGGGTACCGGTGGGTCATCGATCCGCTGGACGGCACCGTGAATTACGCTCATCGCTTTCCAATCTTCGGGATCTCCGTGGCCTTGCAGCACCATGGCCAAACGATGCTTGGGGCGGTATATTTTCCGGTGCTTAAGGAGTTTTTTCATGCAATCCTGGGGGAAGGGGCCTTTTTAAACGATCGGCGGATCGCGGTCTCGCCCATCACCGAGCTCTCCAAGTCGTTGCTGGCAACCGGTTTTCCCTACGACCGAGCGACGGATCCCGACAACAATCTGAACTACTTCAACCACCTGATGCTGCAGATCGGCGGTATTTCCCGGAGCGGCAGCGCGGCCTTTGACCTGTGCAACGTGGCCTGCGGCCGGATCAACGGATATTGGGAGTTTAAGGTGCATCTCTGGGATGTGGCAGCCGGAGATTTGATCGTGAGCGAGGCCGGGGGGAAGGTGGATTATTTGGAATGCAGGAAGGGAGTGGCCCTCATCGCCGGGAACGGGAAGATCAATGAGTCGATTTACCGGGAGCTGACAAAGGTTAATCCGGCAGTGAAAAGGATAGAAGAATAACATTTATCTTTTCATATGGAATTGAAGTTTAAATAGGATAAATGCACCGGTTTCGGATGTTTTTTTATTTGGAGTGTTAAGGGAAAATGTTCATGCTTATTTTATAATATTGACGGTGCCATCCTTGCGTAAAGGAGGGTTTGACTCTTTCGCAATATACCCTACCGCAGCGGAAGAACAGATGGTATGTTCTTTGGGGATTCCCAACTCCAATAGATAGTTGCGTAATTCGGCATCATTCCGCAACCAGTGCAGTTGATTGATGTAACAACTACCCAGCCCCAGCGATTGGGCGGCTAAAAAGAGATTTTCCAGGGCCAGCGCGCAGTCGGCCATGGCGTTTTCATAATTGGGCTTGTTGGAAGCAATGATCAGGGTAGGCGCGTGGTGGTAGAAATTGTAGTCTTTTTTTTGCGCATTGGTTTTAGCTGCCAGTTTGCCGGGATAGTCGTCATCAGGAATCCAACGCCCGAACCCTTCCCGTACCAATTCGTTGATTTTTAGCAGAATATCTTTGTTTTGGATTGCCGTAAACAGCCAGCTTTGATTGTTGCCTCCGCTGGGCGCCCAGATGGCGGCTTCAAGCAAGGCTTTCAGGTCTTCCTCCCCAATCTGCCGTTGCTGAAATTGACGTGTGCTCCTGCGGACACGGATACAGTCAAGTACTTCATTGTGAATCATTCATTCGTTCCTTTCCACGATAAGGCATATTTGGCCGTAAGTTAACACATTTTATTATACCATAATAAATTTTAGCTATGTTTTTGCAAAAGGGTTGATCCAAACATACGTTCGTGGTACAATCTTCTTACCAGAAATAGTAAGAAGATGAAGGCATTGAAATGGGGAGGCGTGCACATGGATATTGCTAACCGGTATTTTTATTCTGTGGGGTATCAGCAAAAATCGCTGGAGGCTCTGGAAACCGCTCTGGGGACTGCACCGCTATATAAGGATTGGCGGGCGTTTGATCCCGGATCGGGAACCCCACTCGACCAGAGATATGCGGCCCTGCCGGAACTGACCAAAAAAGCCATGCGGGAACATTTTCCCCAGGGGTTGGTTCCCAACCAACGCCGGGTTGAGGACGGACTGGCCCGGAACGAAATCGAATATACCTTTACCAGCGGCACCACCGATGAAAAAGTGGTTAATTTCTGGAATCAAACCTGGTGGTACAGCTCAGAGGCGGCTTCCTGGAAATTAAATGCCCATACCGCGCGCCTGGATCACCCCCAGAAAGAAGCGAAACTTGCCAGTGCCTTGAACGTGGGGATTCAATGCGAAGAAGATCTGCCGATGGATCACCGTATTTTAGGACGTCATTTGTTTCTGAATGAAAAAATCAGCGTGCTGCAATGGCAGCCCCGCCATTTGGAACGGATGGCGCGGGAGCTGAAAATATACCAGCCGGTCATCCTGGAAGCCAATCCTTCGCTTTTGGCCCGTCTGGCCTGGTGGGCATTGGACAATGGGCAGGAACTTTATTCCCCGGCCGCCATCATCTTTACCTTTGAATATCCCTCCCAGATCCATCTGGCCGCAATCCGGCGGGTGTTTTCGTCGCCGCTCGTCAGTTCCTATGGCACCACGGAAACCGGCTTTGTGCTGATGCAATGCGAGGCTGGCCTGTTTCACCAGAACACCAATTTCTGCCGGATTGATTTCGAACCCCTCGCTGCCAGACATGGCGGACCGGATTTGGGCCGGATTCTGGTCACGACTTTCAACAATCCCTGGACTTCCATAGTCAAGTTTGATGCGGGGGATCTGATCCGTTTGCACCCCACGGACAAGTGTGCTTGCGGCCGGAATGAAGGCTTGCTGGTGGAGGCCATTGAAGGCCGGGTGGCCAATGCCACTTTCACCACCCGAGATGTCTTGGTGACGACCATGGCCCTAGATACCCAACTGGCCCAAATCCCTGAAATCCGGGATTATCACTTGGAACAGCAGAGCCGGACCCGGTATGAACTGCAATTGGTCCTCACCGACAGCCCGGCGAATAACCGGGTCGAGGTCCTGGACCGGACGCGCCAGGCTCTGGAGTCCTTATATGGAGGGGATGGCGAGTATATTCTGGTACCGGTCTCCGACCTCCTGCCCGGCCCTGCGGGGAAATACCGCCGGACCCAGGCCAATTTCGACTTTGATCAAAAAGGGTTATTCGCATGAACGGACCCCAACCGGTTTTTTTGTTGGC
>DASVMB010000518.1:0-7035 GCA_036384575.1 Bacillota bacterium | reverse complement strand
CTGGCTCAAGCCGGAGAGGTTATCAAGGTGGGCTCTTCGGAGGTAAACCGGTTAAACTCCAAGCTCGATCTCAGGGCCAATAATTCCGCACAGATTGTCGCAAGCTTAAAACAACTGCGAGTCATGATGGATCAGCTCCAGCAGATCGTTACGGTTTTTGAGGGTTTGACCGAGCAGACTTCGGTGCTTTCCTTGAATGCCGCCATTGAAGCCGCCCGGGCCGGCACTGCCGGCGACGGCTTTGACATCGCCGCCACCGAAATCGGTGAATTGGCGGACCGGATCGGGAAAATTCCTCACGAATTATTGCTGCTGTTGAATAAAGAAAAGAAACAGACTGAACAGGCGATACATACATATGAGGGGTTATTGCCCCAAAACAATCAAGTGAAACAGTATTTGGCCGCATTTGAAACCCAGCTGGCGGCTTTTTGGGAAAAGTTCAGCGTAATGTTGGAGCAGATTCAAGAATTCGAATCCCTGGTCCATCAATATGAAGTCCGGCGTTTATCGCTGGAAGAGCTGACCGGGTTTTTAGCGGAACTGAACCGTCGTATTCCGGAGGATTATAGTAAGGCGGCGACCGCCCTGGATGCCGTGGATAAGCCCGATCATTTCCCACTTTCCATGAGTGAGCTTGAAAATCTGGTTATCGAAGTCAACCAACTCTTGGCGAAGATGGAGAATTAGCGCATCTGGTGTTAATAAACCGGAGTGCCTTAGGCGGAGGAGTTTCGATGATAAAATACCTGCAAAAATTCTTCCCTAAAGTTGAAGCGTATCATGGGGTTGGAATTCTATCCAACCTTAATTTCAAAACCAAGATCTTTTTGGCCTTTGGAGTTTTATTGCTGGGACTGATACTTCAGGGCTTTTGGGCTTTTTCACGGTATTTTCAGATTGCAGCCGAAGGTCGTTATCTGAATCAAATGAAACAGGAACTCAATACCTTGAAAACCATCAAGGAGGGGTCTCCCGATCTATTAACCCGTTGTACCGTTGCGGTGAAGACGGGTCAACCGGTGGAACTGGGAAACTCTCTTGCCCGGATCGAAACCGGGATCGCCCGTATTGTCAAGTCCGACAATATGAATACCGATTCATTGCATAATCGTTTTCAAGCGCTCCGGGAGCAACTCAAATATTATAACGGCGCGAATCTGGATTCGGCTCAGTATGGATCCGTCAAGCGTTTGTATTCTCAATACCGTAATGCTTTGATTCAAACTGAAACTGCGCTCAACCGGGTCTATAGCAATCGAAACCGGGGGATGCTTCTGAGGATGGCCGGGTTTACCCTACTGGTCCTGGTGATCTTGGTTTTAATGGTCGTAGTAAGCGGCTGGCTGGTGATTGCCGCAGTCCGGACCATAACCGAACCGGCTGTGCTTATCACGGAACAATTGAACCAGGACCGGCTGGCCGGGGCCGCGAATCATATTCCCGCTTATTCACCGGACGGTCTTGGAGTCGCCGCCCTTTTGTTGAATGAGGGATTTCGTTCATGGGATGAAATCTTTGAGAAACTGAAGAATTCCACAGCGAAATTGGAAAACCTTTGCCAAGAGTTGGTCGGTCAGGTGAAACTTCGGGAGATATCCGAGATTCAGTTTAATGAAGTTTATAAGAGTATTGATACGTATATCAATGAACAGAACGAAACCTTGCAAAAATCCAACGAACACCTTACCTTCATCATTTCCAACATCACCGAGCTGCAACGCATTCCCGAACAGTTGGGGCAGTTCGCCGAGGAACTCGATGGGGTAGTTATTCAGGCGGAAGGTCAAATGGAGGAGTTGCTCAATCGTCAGGTTACTATCGAAAACTGTACCCCGTTAATTCTCGATCTCTTCCATAACCTGGCTGAGATGTCGACCAAGGTTGATTCGGTGATGGGGGTATTGAACGGGGTTTCCGAACAGACCGAGTTACTGGCTTTCAATACCGCAATTGAGGCGGCCCGCGCTGGAAACAAAGGGTTGGGATTCGGTGTCGTTTCACAGGAGATCACCAAATTAGTGGAGCGATCCAAAAAAGCTACCGAAGATTTACATGCTGCGGTGAACGCGATCCAAGCCAGACAAGAGAGTCTCCGGGAAGAGTTGCCCCAGGCGGGGGTCAACATAGAGCTCCTCGGGGAGTTGCGTCGGGATGCGGGGGAAATCAGCAATCGGGTCTTTACTGCCGCGCATTCCGAGGTCGATAATATGCTTCAACTGGTCCAGGTCCTTGAAGAGATTATCGCCAAAAGCGAAACCATCATCCAAGAGGCCAATGTCATCGCCGGGGTTCCGGCTACGGAAAAAGACGAACTGCAAAATATCGATTTGGAGATCTTGGACTACCAGTTGAATTTGAAAGAGGCGGTACGGATTTCCGAGAAAACCAGTGAATCATCGGGTAATCTGCGCCGGGCTCTGGCGCTGGCCACGGAGGAGCAACATTCCGCCTGACACGTGTCGAACTACAAATGGATCAAAAAAAGACCTTTATAGGGTCTTTTTTTTAAGATTGGATTGGCATTTCTCACAGACTCTTGGGAATGCTGAGGATGAGTTGGGCCCAGGTTCCATTCCCAAAGGGTATGGTGTCGCGGGAAGAAAGGCGGAGTTACGGGTGGGGGAAATGGCTGAATTTCTAACTTTGGGAGTGGAAAGCTCCTGCGATGATACTTCGGTGGCAGTGGTTGCCGACGGTTTCAAGATTCGAAGCAATATCATCTCCTCTCAGATTGATCTGCACGCCAAATTCGGCGGGGTCGTACCGGAGTTAGCTGCCCGCTGCCATTTAGAGGCGGTGCTGCCCATATACCAAATGGCGCTAGCGGAAGCAGGAGTTAAACTTGAGCAGATCCGTCTGGTAGCGGCCACTTATGGGCCGGGACTTGTCGGAAGCCTGTTGGTGGGTCTTTCGTTCGCCAAAGGATTGGCAATTGCCGCAGGGATTCCCTTTATCGGTGTTCATCATATTGAGGGCCATATTTATGCCAATGTCCTGGAACGGCCGGAGCTTAAGCCGCCTTTGATCTGTCTGACGGTCTCCGGAGGTCATACCGATCTTTTGTTCATCGAGAAATGGGGCAGCTATCGTATTCTGGGATCCACCCGGGATGATGCGGCCGGGGAGGCGTTCGACAAGATTGCCCGGGCTTTGGGATTGGGATATCCCGGTGGGCCCTATATTGACAGGATTGCCCGGGGGGTACCGGCGGATCTGGAGTTTGCACAGCTACGTGGATTGGCCAATAGTTACGATTTCTCTTTTAGCGGTTTGAAAACAGCGGTCCTGAATTATCTGCATCATCAGAAACAGACCGGCCGGGAGATTGACATCCCCAGAGTGGCGGCGAGCTTTCAACGGATTGCTGTGGAACAACTGACCGGCAAACTATTTCTCGCGGTCCGTGATTATGGAGTCGATACCATACTGCTTTCCGGCGGAGTCGCGGCCAACTCTTATCTGCGAAGTCGCTGTGAGCAGGAAGCGGATCGTTTGGGAAAGAAGGTGTACTATCCCGAACCTCGGTTATGCACCGATAATGCCGCTATGATCGCCGCCGCAGGATACTTTCATTATTCCCATGGGGATCGGACCGGAATCGAGGTACAGGCGCAACCGGATTTGGTGCTTTGAGCGGCTTTGTTCTCCCATCACCGGGTTGATTGGCCTAATTTCGAATTTTTCCACCGATTTCTTCAGGCTGTTGATAACTTGACCTGTTCATCCAGGAACCGGTTGATGAATCCTCTATATGATGGCGGGTTATATACAGCCCTTCCTGTGGATAACTTGTGGATACTGTGGATAATATCGGATGGATCGGTTAGCCAAGGGGTCATTGTTGTGAATAACTTGTGAAATCTGTGGAGTCTCAAGATTTCCGGCTCGAGGATTGGCGGATACCCCGGAGATATCAAGTAAATTCTCTTGGGTATAAATTGAAGCCAAAACGGTAAAATTTCAAGATTGTCCCAAAATCACCTCCATTTTGATCTCAGGAGGGTTAGCCATGCGATGGGAAGAGTTTTCCCGGATTGACCTGGAAGCATTGGTACCACCCAGAATCATGGAACGGGGCTTAAACTACTATCGGGAGGGACAATTGATTAAGGCCTGCCGCATCGGTCCGGTCCTCTGCGGAGTGTTGTTGGGCAGTGGCGCCAATTACCACGCCCGTTTATGGTGGACCGATTTAGGGCTTAAATGGGATTGTAACTGCCCCTATCCCGAGTTTTGTAAGCATCTGGTAGCACTAGCCCTGGCCTGGATCGAGCGGGGTTCCGGTTTCATCGATCTTACCTTGCAATTGGACCAGATTTGTGGTAACCCCCAAGCAATGCCGGAATTCGTCCGGGGGTTGGCGTTTCGGAATCCTTTGGATTTCGGAGAACTCTGGGATGAATTTGTTCGGGGGCGTTGCGACGCCGGAACGGAGATCGCGGTCGCGTCGGCGGCTCCAAGTGAGCGGGGTCTTTTAAACTTGGTCCGGAACCTTTTCCCCAGCCATCCGTTGACTCCTGAGACCATTCGGGAACTGTGGGATCGGGTAGAGCGAATCAGTCGACTTCTGCTTGACCGTATGGTCCAGGATGATATCGGGGCTGCCCGTGCATTGGCCGAACTCACCCGCAGAATGACGGAGTTATTCCCGGTTTATCCCGATCCCGTATTCCGGAGCTTCCTGACGGAGCTGGGAGATATGGTTTATTTGAAATTGGCAAAGGCCGGGCCCGAGATCCGGGCGGTTTTTTTGGAGGTTTGGTGGGCGCTTTATTTTAATCCTGAGCTATGGGATATCCGGCCGGAATTGGGAAAATGGTTGCGGCAATTCCGTGGTTCTGATCCACAGCTTTTCAGTGCCGCAATCCGGGAAACTCTCACGGGCCAAAGCCAATTTCTAATATTGATTGGACTTTTTGAACTCCTGGATGAACCAACTCCGGCGGGTAATCCGGGGTCTCCGGATACGTCGAGCTTCCGCCAGGAGTTGAACGATATCCGTTGTAAACTTCGGGAAAACGATGAAGGTTGCTTATGGCTTATCGACCGGTTGCGGGAGGTTGATCCGGATCAGGCGTTGCGTATAGCCAATACAGGGTTAAGGCGGAATAGCGGTTTGAAAGATTCCTACCGGGAACGGTTGATCATCCTGCATCAATTGCGGGGTGATCTCCGTCAAGCTGCCGCACTTAGTTTCGTCCAATTCCGGGAAAAGCCTGTTCTCGAAGAGTATCTCAGACTCCGGGATTTATTGGCGAAATCCCCCAGTGACTGGGCGATCTACCGGGGGCGGATCAAAGAACTCATGGAAAATCAAGCCCTGGGGCGACTGGCGATTCAGATCGCTCTCGCAGACCGGGATAGTACAGCCTTGGTTGAGCAGTGGCCGGATATCCTGGCAGACCCGCAATTACTACTGAATACTGCCGGGTTGTTTCAGGAGGAGGATTTTCCTCTGGAACTGGCGGAGTTTTTCCCCCAATTAATTCGCGCGCTACTTGAGACCGGGGGGCCGGAATTTTACAAGTCGGCCCGGGCTACATTAATTAGGTTCAAGAAGTTTTGTTACCGTCACGATCACCGGAGTGACTGGGACGATCTTCGCCGGAGTTTACTCGAGGAGTACCGGGATGATTTGGGATTTCGATACAAATTCGGTTCACTTTTGGACGAATTATAGGTGGGGGTTTCACAATGAGCCAATCCATACTCGCTTCTGATAAGGAACAAATCAATCTTACCGCTACCGCCGTAGTGCTGGAAGTTCCCTTTCCGGTCAGTCAGCGCATTCAAGAACTCCGGGAGCGCTTTGACCCGGTTTTGGCGCGGAGTGTACCGGTTGAGGTAACCATCGCAGGTTCCTCCGGATTGGCTGTGCTTGCTCCCGGACAAGACAGTGCGGCTGTATTTGCGACGTTGCAACAGATCGCAGCAGCCACGCCTTCATTTACAGCTGCTTTTGGCCGGGCATTCCGTTTCCCCCATTCCACCGTTTATGCCTTAACCGTCAAACCGTTGCGGCCGTTTCGGGAGTTGCATCAACGGTTGAAAACAGCCCCGGTAAGGTTCTTGCCCTCACCCTTTCATTTCATGCCCCACTGTTCGCTCCATATCTGGGGTGAGCTCCCGGAGACCTTGGCACAAGAGATTATACAGACCCGGATTCCGGAGCATTTTGGCATTAGCAACCTGGCACTGTATCAGAGGGTCTCTGATACAGCTGTGGCATTGGTGGCCCGGTTCCCGCTAACCGGGATGGGTGACTAACGAAATCCGTTAATCTTGGCTTGACGAAATAGCTGTGAAGTTATATACTAATTTCAATTTATACGATTCAAACGGATGAAGAGGGTCGAACCGTTAGTCCGGCTTACAGAGAGGAGAGCAAGGCTGAGAGCTTTCCGGCAAGGTAACGGTAAAGCTGTAACAGACTGAGATTTGCGTCTTTTATAGTTTCCATAACCACCTCGGACGTTCCGGCGAAGGCTGATCGGATTATTTATACCGATACTGCATAAGTCGGCGCACGGCCGCGATAAAGCCGTATTAAGCGGGTCGAGCCTCGAAACAATGGGTTTTGACCAATCAGGGTGGAACCACGGATTCCCCGTCCCTATACTGTTAGGGATGGGGTTTTATTTTTATTCAGAACTGCTTTATGATAAATTACTTCAACAGCGGAAATAATGACATACCCTTTTTCGTGTCTTTGGTGTGTTTCGTTGTGGATAAAATCGGCACACCGATAGAAACTTTTTTAACCACGAAAATCACCAAATACACGAAAATTCTTTTTAGGCGAAATTCTTAAAAGGAGTGATAAGAATGAAGGTGGTTTTTCCCGATGGCGCTTTCCGGGAATACCCTGATGGAACCAGTCCGCTTCAGGTGGCGGAGTCCATTGGAACGCGGTTAGCCAAGGAGGTCATTGCGGCCGAGGCTAACGGCAAGTTGGTTGATTTGAAACTACCCTTAGAGGGAGAGGTCAAACTCCATTTGATCAAGCCCACCGATCCGGAGGGATTGGAGATT
>DASVMB010000517.1:0-2085 GCA_036384575.1 Bacillota bacterium | reverse complement strand
TGATGGTACTTGTCGGGCGACCGGCCGGGAGAGTAGGTCATCGCCAGGAGTAAATTTTTGAGAATCCCGCTTCGAAAGAAGCGGGATTCTCTTTTATTACAGCACAGTCCAAATAAATGCCTACAAAGAGTTAGCGAATATTAGGTACGGGGTTGGCGATCAGCATCCTTATGGTGATGAAGGTGGAGTTACCGAATGTCTCTACTAGCATCGGGCAGCTTATCAAAGGGTGTTTCCATTTATCCTAAAAATTTGGATTTCTGGAAGACATGATGATAAAATCAGGCTCCACTTAGCAGGTAATATTTGAAGGTTGTAGAAATAAATAATTTCATGGTTTGCAAAATTCAAATGTTTCAGAAAATACCTCTAAGGGTATTTATGCAACGTTTATAAAAGAGAATCACCGTTTCCGAATGTTTGTTTCCTGTTTTGAAACCAAAGGAGGTTATCGGGATGGCGCGGATTTTGGTGATCGATGATGAACCGACAATTCTCTTGGTGTTGCAGGAAATCCTGGAAGATGAAGGTTATATGGTGTTTACTGCCGCCAACGGATTGGAAGGCATGAAAGTTCTTGGGGAAGGACCACCGCCCGATGTGATTTTAATTGATTTACTCATGCCGGGTATGGGTGGCCGGGAGTTCATTAGGCTGCTTCGTACCAATGACAATCAGTCACGGATACCTGTAATTCTAATTACCGGAGCTATACCCAACACAGAAGATTTTCCTGTGGAAGGCAGTTATCAGGATGTAATTAGCAAGCCCTTTGATATTCTTGATATTATTCACAAGGTCAACCGATTGCTGAAGGTTATGAATCCTTTACCAGCAAAGGATTGATGGTGGACTCCAAGCAGCCTGAAAAATATTGATTGTTCGTTGATAGATATTCAAAATGGGTAGCAATTTGGCGTGGCATATTGAGATACTTGCTTAGGCAAACTTAGGTGGGAGGGGGCTCCAACCATTTTTGAAAAGTATGATCAAAATACGCCAAGTGATAACCCCGAACTTTACCGTGATATTTTTGAGTACACATCGGATGCGATTCTAGTCGTAACGCCGGGATTATCGCTGGTTACAGCGAATTCAGCCGCATGCCGGTTGTTGGATTACACCAAAGATGAATTATGCAAGCTTAATGTGGAGAATTTAATACCTCCGGATAAAGCTAAGATTACCTCAAGAAAAATAAGTCTGTTGCAACGCAAAGGGATGTTTCTTGGGGAGATCTTTATAAGGGACCGTCATGGATTGATTCATTCGGTAGAGATGAATATAACCAAGTTACCCAATGGAAATTACTTAGCAATATGCCGTGATCTTCAAGGGCGTCGAATGATTGAAAAAATCCAACATGAACGGGAGGCAGTGGCAGAGCGGGAACGAAACCAGATGCGATTTTTGCAGATCGCAGCTCATGAATTGCGGAATCCGATGGCCAGCATCAAGGGTATTTTGGCATTGATTAACCGCAGACTGAGCGGGGGGAAACCCATCGAAAGCTGGAATATCATTAGTATGGTGCAGATCATGGAACAGGAGATAGACCGCCTGGCCCACCTGCTGGATGAGATCATGGATGCGTACCGCATGCAAGGAGGAAGGTTCTTTATAAAAAGACAGCGGATGGATTTGTTCGAAGTACTTCGTGCAGCTTTACAACCTTTTTTAGCCTCGCAGGATAACCCTCTATTCCTTTTTGAACCGGTTACGACCGGCCCAGTCTGGCTGTATGGTAGCTTTACTCGGCTAGATGAAGTTTTCCGTAACTTGTTCAGCAACGCTGTTAAGTATTCGTTGGGCCGGGGTACCATCATGGTTCGTTTGGAGATTAAAAACGGGAAGGCTGTCGTATCCATTAAAGATCAAGGTTTGGGGATTCCCGAGAATCAGTTGGGTAAAGTATTCGAGGGTTTTTACCGTGCCAGTAACCTGCGGCGGGACTCCGATCCAGGTGGGTTGGGGTTAGGTCTTTATATC
This sequence comes from Bacillota bacterium, assembly GCA_036384575.1. Lineage (GTDB taxonomy): Bacteria > Bacillota > UBA4882 > UBA8346 > UBA8346 > DASVMB01. The sequence goes on along the minus strand of DASVMB010000517.1, from coordinate 96 downwards.
TGCCGAGATATTGTACAGCGTCATGGAGGGAGGATCTGGGCCGAAAGTGAAGAAGGTGCCGGTGCTACTTTCTTTGTGGAGTTGCCTTTATGCCCG
>DASVMB010000516.1:0-3337 GCA_036384575.1 Bacillota bacterium | reverse complement strand
TGTCTACCGGCCAATATTCCGGACCGGATCACGGTGGATGTCAGCAAGTTGACAATGGGCTCCGGAATTCATGTCAAGGATTTGAACGTTGCGGAAGGCATAAAAACGTTGAATGGCCTGGAAGAAGCGGTGGTTCTAGCGGTAGCTCCGACTGTGGCAGTGGAAGAGAAGCCGGCAGCAGCGGCAACTGAAGCAGCAGCTCCTGAAGGGGCAGCCGATGCCAAGGACGCAACCAAGAAGGAAGAGGCTTAAAAAATATTCTTCCGGTTGGAGATATATATGGTTTGGTTTAAGAGCCAGTTTTAAACCCGGGGCTGAAGTTAGCCCTGCCGGGGGTGTTTATGTTATGTATTGCTTGGTTGGATTAGGAAACCCCGGAACGGAATATCAACAAACCCGGCATAACGCCGGGTTTTTAGTCATTGACCAGCTGGCGCAGGACAATCGGATCGATCTGGGGCGCCGTCAGTTTAAAAGCATGTATGGTAAAGGGCGACTGGGCGACCGCGAGGTGCTTTTGGTCAAGCCGGAGACCTTTATGAACTTGAGTGGTCAAGCGGTTTCTTCCTGGGTGAACTATTTTAAAATTCCTCTCAATCAGGTACTCATCATTCATGATGATCTCGATCTGCCGTTAGGAACGGTACGGTTGAAACCAAGCGGCAGTTCCGGAGGGCATCGCGGTTTAAGTTCCATCATCGAGCTTTTGGGTACTTCGGAGATTCCCCGCCTACGATTGGGGATTGGCCGACCCGCGAGAGGAACGACTGTGGTAGACTATGTACTCGCCGGTTTTTCCGGGGCCGAGAGCAAGTTGTTTCAACAAAGCACGACCCGGGCGGCTGCGGCCGCCTGTTCCTTTGTGACTGAAGGCTTGGAATACGCCATGAGTCGTTTTAACGGGAAGGCAGGAGATTCATCCGTTTCGGATGATTCTATTTCCGATTGACAGTTGCGGATTCAATCGGTTGGATACTCCCTTCGAATAAAACCGCCCGATAGGGGTAAACCTATTTCCGGGCTATAGGTTCATCCAAAATGGTTTTGGATTTTGGTGGATTCTTTGCTTCGGATACAGACGGCCTGAAGTTAGTTATGTCTGGCTGAAATAATATGCGGATATTCACATTTTTGGTTGGATGTTACACTATTTATCAATGATGATCGCTCCGGTTACAGCCGCCGTAAAGTATCTGCTGGTGGGCTGGATAACGGTTGGATTGGCGTACTTGTGGGATATACTTTTAAAGTCGTTTTCCCGTAATTTCCGATTTCGAACGGGTTTTGGGGTTCCAATTGGTGAAGAATTGTTGAAATTTGGGGCGTGCTTTTGGTTCGGTCTGACCCCATGGTTGTTATATGCTTTATTTGGTTTGGGTGAAGGCCTTTTTGATACGTTTCATGTAAAACGGCGCATCGATATTCCTATAATCGGGGTTGGAGTTGTAATGCATCTCGTAACGGGGCTGTTCTTTCTTTGCCAAAGTAATCCGGTTTGGCTTAATTTTTTATTGGCCCTTGTTACTCATATGCTCTGGAACAATTGGTTGCTTCTCCGGCAATCAAAGAATGGCTCCACCTCGGGTTAATTTGGGACTAGGGTATAATCATGGCTTTCCATTGCTTTTCGATCAATTGTTGGGGAAGCCGTTCATATCTTATATAATGATTCGGTGAGTGCGCTTATGTGTTAGCAGGATCTCCCGGGCTCAACCATTGAGCCCTTGTTGGTGTTTGTTTGAGGAAATTTGGACAAAGCTGGGTTGCGCGCCCGAGCGCGCGAAGATATCTGGAGGACAGCATGAGGCAAGTTATCGCCGCAATGGCGCAACACCCCGATTTTAAGGCTATCAAGGAACATTTTGATCGTCATCATCAGGATTTATTGACCGGGGTTGACGGAAGTCAAAAAACCGCGGCCATCGCCGCACTTACGCAGGAACTCGATCACTGCCTGGTATTGAGTTATAATAACCATCAAGCGTACCGGATGGCGCTCGATTTGGAGGAGTTTTGCGGTCCTAAACGGGTCATTTTCTTTCCCAGTAATGAACTACTCCCCCATGAAGAAGCGTTTGAACCGGAAGTTACCGCGCAGCGTATCGAGGCTATGGGAAGAATATTGCAAGGAGAACGGTTACTGATTGTAACTTCCTGGGAGGCCTTGCAACGCCGCTTGATTTCTCCGGCTAAGTTTTCCGAATTTACCTTGCCCCTTGAGATCGGAATGGAGTATAAACTCTCCGATTTACTCTCCAGGTTGGTTAAAATGGGTTATGAAAGAGTCGATCAAGTGCAAGCTATTGGTCAGTTCAGCCAGAGAGGCGATCTGGTCGATATTTTTCCGCTTGACCGGGAAGACGCGGTAAGAATCGAATTTTTCGGCGATGAGATCGATTCACTTCGCTCATTTAAGGTAGAGGATCAGCTCTCCAAGGAGTCTCTACAGAAACTGATTATTCTGCCGGCCCGGGAAGGCCTATGGCATCAGGCTGAGTTTAATAATTCCCTGGACCGGATCCAGGAGGATCTAAACAGCCAGGTATCGAAACTCGAAAACAACGGAAAAGTGAATGAGGCCGAAGCCTTACGAAACCGATTTGGCGAGGCGCTGGAACGTTTGTCCCAAGGCCATCAGTTGCCCGGAGCCGATCAATTTTTACCGTGGGTCGATTCACAACTTGTGACACTCTTTGATTATCTGCCGGATTGCCGAATTATTCTGGATGAGCCTGTCCGGGGGCTAGATGTCTATCGTGGTTTGGAAGAAGAAACGGCCGGTATTATCAGTAATTTCCTGGAAAAAGGAGTAATCCTCCCGCGCGAACAGGAGATGTTGGTGAGCCTGGCAGAGCTGGAGGCCCGGATCTGGCCGCATCAATCGGGACATCATCCCTGGTCTCTTTCTCTGCTTGCCAAAACGCCCAAAGGAACTCCTCCGCTTCATACCGTGACCTTACCTTTCAAGACTGCGCCGCTTTTTCATAGCAAACTCCCATTATTAGCCGAAGAACTTGAGCGCAGACAGAGGGAAGGCGCGACTACCATTTTGGCCGTGTCGAATAAGGAAAAGGCACGGCGCCTGAAAGAGATCCTCCGTGAGCAGGGAATCTCTTCCCGATTGCCTCAGGAATCGGATGACGCCGCTCAGGGAACCGCGCGTGGCGCCTTTGTGCAGATTCAAACCGCTGATTTGGAATCGGGTTTCGAATGGGCTCCCGGCCGGTTACTGGTGCTAACCGAGGCCGAGATTTACGGCAGGCAAAAAAAACGTTACCCCGCCCGTTTTCAACAGGAAGGATCGAAGATTAATTCCTTCACCGATCTGAAGGTTGGG
>DASVMB010000515.1:0-4793 GCA_036384575.1 Bacillota bacterium | reverse complement strand
CCTGGGTAAAGTAACGCTCCGGGATATCCGCATTAAATTGCACACTCTTAATTGTTAGCGTAGTTTGCTTATCTTTCTCTTTTAAATCCTGGAAAGTTATCTTTGTAGGAATCGTTCTGCCGCCCATTTGGGCAATATCCGTCTGATAAGACATTTTGGTCACAGCTCCGTTACCCGAGAGGAACTCTTCTTTTACCGGTATAAAATAGTCCGGATGTACATAAAGCTTGATCTGGCGGTAATGGGCGCTGCCTTTTTTGGCGTTTAACATCAAGACATAGCAATTTGAATCATCGATCATTGAATTTCCTACGACTTGAGCGGAATAATCCTTTGCCAAATTACCCCGATCCAATAGATCCTCGTATGAGAAACTGGAGTTCATCATCGACTGTTTGACCATGCTTCCTGCGATTCGCACCAGTTTCTCGACCTTCGGAAGATACATCCACATTTTGTCAACGCTTCCCAATGAGAGAAATTTCGTACCTTTGTCGACCGGTGGATAAAGGTACTGAATCAAGGTCCGATTTTCTCCTTGAGCATTCTTTTTCGTGTAAAGCAACATTTGACTGTTCTTTTCGGCACCATTGCCAATCGTGCTCATTACGGCTTCAATTTTAGTTGCCGGGGAATCCATGATACCATCTACTTTTTTTAAGATATCATCCCCGCTAAGTTCGGCATTGCAAAAACTCCCGAAAACTAAAAGCATGGCTATGATCCCAAAGACGCCAATCTTTCTTACACCCTTTTTTGCCATTTTGATAAACCCCCCCGTTTTCATTAATTGATTGTGCAAAACACCTTGGGTATTTTTGCGCATCACCTACTTTCTTCGGACCTGATCGGTTCATCTGCCATACAAGCGATATAACTTCTGCCTGGGGAATTTTAATCAAGCGAATGATTAATTCATCAAATTTAATTAATCGTTTGATTAACATAAAACCAAAAAAAATCTTTCATTTCGTCTTATTTTCATTAATTCCACAAAAAATCATCTCCACTGCCTGTTCTTCAAAGATGTGATCGTCCAGTCTCAGTTCGGGAACTGCCTTTTCAATTACAGAATGGGCAATAAAGTAATAACTAACCATACCCAAGATGGCAAAAAGCGCATAGGAAGAATTCAAATCTTGCCGAAATTCGCCCTGGGCAATACCTGTTTCCAATGTTTCATGGAAAAGCCGGTATAACCGAAAAGAGTAATCCCTTAATATACCTTCAAAACTGGGTGTGGTATGACTTAATTCCCCAAATAAAAGCTTACGGAAGAAGGGGTTTCTACTTTGAAATTCGATCATATCCTGAGCAGACTCCCGGATTTTTTCAGCGGGTGATAGATCACTGAATGTCTTTTTCGAAAATAGCTCAACGATCTGAGTAAATTGATCCTCCAGCACAGCCCGGTATAATCCTTCTTTTCCTCCAAAATGATAAGTAATCAGGGCACTGTTGACTTGAGCCGCCGCCGCCAACTCCCGGATGGAAACCGCAGCATAACCTTTTTCGGCAAAAAGGGGGATGGCAGCTTCAATTAGTTTACGGCGCGAATCTTTATCCAATTTCTTACTCCCTATAATTAATCGATTGATTAGATTATATCACGAAATTATTTTTTGTCTACCTTTTTCTTTGACGTAGTAAAATTGCAAAAATAAAAAATCCGGCGTAATCGCCGGATTATTTTTATAAAATTAAACCGATTAATACTGGACTTCGGCTTACATGCTCGGAGCACGCCCGCCGCCGCGGCCACCTCGCTTGGCGTCCGTATTGCGGCGCAGATCCGATTGGCGTTCATCTGAATCCTTCATAAACTTAGCCAGTTTATCCTCGAAGGATTTTGTATTTTGCCGGCCCCGCTCAGAACGCGGTTGAGCCTGCCGGATCGATAGACCAATCTTGCCTTTGTCGAGGTTTAAAACTTTTACCTTGACCAGATCATTTTGTTTCAGAAAATGATTGACATCCTTTACGTATTCATCCGCAACCTCTGAAATGTGAACCAAACCGGTTTGTCCGTTTGAAAGCTCCACGAAAGCTCCGAAGTTTGTGATTCCCGTGACTTTTCCCTCAACGATCTGGCCAACCTCTAACAACATCCTCCAATGATTCCTCCTCTTTCATTTGCGCAGCGGGGACGTTCTACTCGATGTAAACTCGATAAATCACGAAACGTCAGCAGCGTTACGCCATCTATTCTAATATATTATAACGTACACTGAAAAGTGTTGTCAAGACAAGCCGGTCGGCCAATTTCTCAACATCAATGGAAAGGCGTGTTAATTTAATCATTTTTAGCCGATTTGGGTACGGAACCGCCCCGGGTAAGCCGTAAAAAGAAAATTCCTCCCAATATCAGGGTGCTGTAAAACGTATACACCTTCCAAATCAGGACAAACAACCCGATTAAACTTACCCCGGTATAACTCCGAAAAAAGTAACCTAAAATCAACTCCGAACCGCCGCTCCCTCCCGGAGTCGGAATGAATATCTGTGCTAAATTAAAAATAAGTTGCGCACCGATTAGTCCCCAAAATGATACCGGCTTTCCCAAAGCCCAAATGATCAGCGGCGCTAAAAGCAAGTAAAGCAACCAATATACCACAGTTGCCAGAGATGCCCAAAAAATACGGCTGGGGTTCCCCCTGGAGAGCATCAGCCAACCTTCTTTAAACAGCCTCGCCTCCCGGGCGAGGTTATCCAGCCACCCTTTTTTGTGAAGAAACTGCCGTAATTTAGTCCAACCAGGCCCGCGAGATTTAGGCCTCCGGTAGTACCCAACCAAAATGGCCAAAATGATCATCACTACCATGACGATTCCAATCATCCATAACCAACGGGTCCCAGCCCGCCCTCCATCAAGCATCCTGGTAAACTCTCCGAAATTTGAAGCGGCGGCCATCACGGCCAAAATGAAAAACATCGCAGTATTCAATCCCAAATCGACCACGGTGATGGCGGAAGCCGTTCCTACGGCGATTCCCTGTTTTGTTAGGAGATAAACCTCAAGCGGGGTACCGCCAGAGTTAAACGGAGTCACATGAGAGACAAAGCAGGTCGCCATATAGATTTGGAAAAAGCGCGTCAAAGGTACATGGGAGCCCATACCGTCCGCAATGGCGTACATTCGGCAAGCCTTGGCCAACCAGACTAAAAATTGGACGAAGAAACCAAAAACGACATAAAACCAGTTTAACCTGTTTATCCCGGCGCTAAGATGAATCCCTTTAAAACTGTGAAAGATAAAATAGATGCTACTGACGCTGAAGAGTACCGCCAGCCAGATCCCGGTGTGAATTTTACGGTTTTCCTGCATTGAAACAGGGTTCGGCCTCCCCCGGTTCCTTTAATCTCCGAACCGCCTCCCGGGCAACCTCTTCCGGGGCGATTGCCTCCATACAATACGAACGGGTGCAACGGGGCAAATGCTGCCAGATGCTGCCCCTGAATTTAAAGCAGGGACTACAGGAGACGGCTTTATAAATATAGGTATGCCTTGGTGATTGATAAGGATAGAACTGTTGGGGGTTGGTCGGTCCGAACAATCCGATGGTGGGCACTTGGAGCGCGGCCGCCAGATGTAGCGGCCCCGAATCATTCCCTATGAATAACCGGGACCTTTGTAATAAAACCGCTGTTTCTTCAAGCTTTAAATATCCGACCAGATCCAGAGCCCCGGAAAGTTCCTCCCCAAATTGAGTAATGATCTCCCGATCTTCCCGGCCTCCCACTAAAACGATCTGAACCCCGATTCGGCTCCGGAGGATCCGGATGAGTTGACCAAAATGGGGTAAGGGCCAACGTTTTCGAATAAAATAGTGTCCCCCGCAGTGTAGCGCCACCAGTGGTTGCGCCGGATCACATTTAAAATCGGTAAGCAGTGAATCAATGCGCGCGGATGCATTGTCTCTTACGGATTCCCGAAACCAAAACTCGGTGCGGGGAGCGGCGGTCTTGAGCCCGGCGGCTTGAATAACATCCAAACAGAGCTGGACCACAGAAAGATCACTACGGTAACGGGTTAAGTTAAAATCGGTCATAGCCTTCGCTGCACAGTACCGTGTAAACAAGGTTCCCATTTGGGACAGGCCGACAGCCAGGTCAAACCCTTTTTTCCGGACCTCCGCCAGTGATTTGAAGAGTTCCCATTGATCGCTGACAACCTTCACCTCCAGGTGAAAGGGATTCCCCTCAAGCACCCGGGCAGCGATAGGACTGGCTAAAACAACAATTCGAGCTAGCGGAAAGTTCTGACGCACAGCTCGAATAGCCGGAGTGGCAAATAATGTATCACCCAGAGGGCTTAAACAGAGCAGGACGATCTTTGGAGTATCTGGCTGAACCGTGCCAACCGCCCCTTTAATTCTTGAAAAATAGGGTTACGATTTTTTTGTACCAACTTTATATTCTTCAGGTTGCGCCGGATATATACTGGTATTTACTAATTCCTTCCGGACCGCGCCACTCTCCAGATAAATCTCCCGCCACAGCTCAACCTTATACCCTTTCTGTCCTGTTTGTTGTTTCTTACGGACTCCCCTTCGCAAATCCGGATCAGGAATCTCCTTGATTTGATATGGGTAGGTTTCGATTACGCGATTCTCCAGACTGATCCGTTCCCAACCGGTTTTTCGTCCCAGAATGGCGATGGTGAGATAGGGTGACTGTATTTTGGCTGTAATAAGAATCGGATTCTGATAATTATTTTGAAAAATAAAGTCAATTCCTCCGTAAACCACAGTGGCATCACGGCCTAAAGGCACATAAGCGCTGGCTAAAGTGTG
>DASVMB010000514.1:0-5728 GCA_036384575.1 Bacillota bacterium | reverse complement strand
TTATTCCACCGGCTGGGTGGATGACGGTTCCGGATTTTGAAGGGGGACGAAACGGACCGGATCAAACCTCTCCATCTTCGCCCCATAAATACTTTTTGTGATTCGCCACAGGGTTTGAATCTCTCCCGGGAATCCCACCGGGAGCACCATTCTACCGCCCGGTTTCAGCTGGGCAAAGAGAGACCCGGGAATCTCCGTTGCGGCCGCGGTGACGATTACCGCATCGAACGGCGCCTTTTCAGGCCAACCATAGAAGCCGTTATCAATACGGAATTGAATATTGTCGTAACCTAATTCCACCAGGATGCGCCTGGCCTGTTCAGCCAGGGGTTGGATGAGTTCCACAGTAAAAACGGTTCCGGCAAGTTCAGCCAGGATTGCGGTTTGGTAACCGGAACCGGTTCCGATCTCCAGAACTTTGTCGATCGCTGTAAGCTCCAGGAGTTCGGTCATTCGGGCCACAATCAGGGGTTGGGAGAGCGTTTGGCCATAGGCCAGCGGCAAAGGGCGATCTTGATCCGCCAAATGTTGGTACTCCGACGGGACAAACTTGATACGGGGTACGGTTGACATCGCTTGTTGCACGGAGACGGATTCGATTTGGGATAATTCAACGTTGGACAGAATGAATTCCTCCCATCGGAGTTTTCGTTGCAGGCGCACTCGGAAATACGGACCCTTGATAGTATTCCAAAGTTTCCGGTTTTGATTTATCAACCCCGGTTGGCCCGTTAAGGCAGGAGATTCCGGACGGGTAGCGAATCTGTATCTGACGTTTATAACCTACTACCACCCCTTTTTTATTCTTTCTGAGTTGTGCAGGGGAGATAATTGATTGATAAGAAACGAGGTAGATGGATGAGTCCTGTAGCTACGCAAATCCAAATTCCTGCGGGTTATCACCCCAGGTTGACCGTTTTCGAAACCGAGACGGCTATCAAACAGTTGAAAGACCGTTTTGAACAGGCATTGGCCAAGGAGTTGAATCTGCTTCGGGTTTCAGCGCCGCTATTCGTCAAACCGGAAAGCGGATTGAACGACAATTTGAATGGGATAGAGCGCCCGGTATCCTTCCCGGTCAAAGGTTTGGAGAATAGTACCGTGGAAGTAGTCCAGTCATTGGCCAAATGGAAACGTCTGGCCTTGAAACGTTACGGCATGAAGAACGGCGAAGGACTGTACACCGATATGAACGCGATTCGTCCCGATGAGGATCTGGATAATCTCCATTCAGTCTATGTGGACCAATGGGACTGGGAGAAGGTTCTGGCGAACGACTCCCGGAATATCGAGACTTTACAGAGTATCGTCCGCCGGATTTATAAAGTGTTCTTGGAGGCGGAAAGCTACATATGTGGTCTATATCCGGCACTATCCAGAACCATTCCCCCGGAGATCACCTTCATCACCACCCAGGAACTGGAGGATCGCTACCCGCAACTTAAGCCACGAGAACGTGAGGATCGGATCGCGGCGGAAAAAGGTGCGGTCTTTGTGATGCAGATTGGGGGCGTACTTCGTTCCGGCCAGAAGCATGACGGCAGGGCTCCGGATTATGATGACTGGAGTTTAAACGGGGACATCATCTTTTGGTATCCCCTGCTTGAAAGGGCTTTTGAAGTCTCCTCCATGGGAATTAGGGTGAATGCGGCAGTATTGGCCGATCAGTTGCAGCAAGCCCATTGTGCAGCCCGCCGTGATCTGCCGTTCCACCGGGCTCTACTCGCCGGTGAGCTCCCCCAGACAATTGGCGGCGGAATCGGTCAATCCCGGATCTGTATGTTCTTCTTGCAGAAAGCCCATATCGGGGAGGTTCAGGCCTCGGTCTGGCCGGATGAGATGCTGACGGCTTGTGAGGCAGAGCAGATCCATCTATTATAGTTTATCTTTGAATGGAGGTTTCGGTAATGGAAAAAGTGACGGTCCGAGAGCTTTTTCGTGAGACAGCGAAGCATTTGGGCACTACGATACAGGTTTCGGGGTGGGTGCGCACCATCCGCGATTCCAAAACATTTGGTTTCATCGAGCTAAATGACGGCAGTTTCTTTAAAAACCTGCAAATCGTGTTCGAATCCAGTTTGGACAATTTCAGCGAAGTGGCGAAACTGAATATCAGTTCGGCGATTATTGTCGAAGGCGAGTTGGTGGAAAGTCCCGGGGCCAAACAGCCCTTTGAGTTAAAGGCGACTCGGGTCGAGATCGCCGGGGAAGCGGCCCTGGATTATCCGCTTCAAAAGAAACGTCATACTTTTGAGTTTTTACGATCTATTGCCCATCTGAGGCCGCGTTCCAATACGTTTGCTGCGGTTTTCCGGCTTCGATCCCTGGCGGCTTATGCCATTCATCGATTCTTTCAGGAACGTAGTTTCGTGTATGTTCATACTCCGTTGATTACCGGGAGTGATTGCGAAGGGGCGGGAGAGATGTTCCAGGTGACCACCTTGGATCTGAATAACCTTCCCCGGGATGCCCAGGGAAAGATCGATTTTTCCCGCGACTTCTTCGGCCGCCCCACCAATCTGACGGTCAGCGGCCAGTTGGAAGTGGAGACCTATTGTCTGGCGTTCCGGAATGTTTATACCTTCGGTCCAACGTTTCGGGCGGAAAACTCCAATACTCCACGGCATGCGGCGGAGTTTTGGATGATCGAGCCGGAAATGGCCTTCGCGGATCTCCGTGACGACATGCTCCTGGCGGAGGAGATGTTGAAGTATCTCATCAATTTCTGCCTGGAACAAGCCCCTGAAGAAATGGAATTCTTCAATACTTTTATTGATAAGACGCTTCTAGAACGTTTGGAGCATATTGTAAAGTCGGACTTTGGGGCGATTACCTATACTGAAGCCATCAAGATTCTGGAAAAAGAAAACTCCCGGTTTGAGTATCCCGTGGCGTGGGGTAAGGATCTTCAGACCGAACACGAGCGGTTTCTGACGGAACAGGTATTCCAAAAACCGGTCTTTGTCATCGATTATCCCAAGGAGATTAAGTCCTTTTATATGAGAATGAACGATGATCTAAAGACCGTTGCCGCCATGGATCTTCTGGTTCCGGGGGTGGGCGAAATCATCGGCGGCAGTCAGCGGGAGGAACGGCTGGAGGTGCTTGAGCAAAGAATGGCCGAACTGAAATTGAATCCCAAAGACTACTGGTGGTATCTTGATCTTCGTAAATACGGCGGGAACAAACATGCCGGCTTCGGACTCGGATTTGAGCGGGCGATCATGTATCTTTCCGGAATGGGGAATATCCGGGATGTGATCTCATTCCCCCGCACCGCCGGAACGGCGGAATTTTAAACTTTTTGCCGTATACGGCGTGATTGACATGATCATTTCCAGACTGCGTTCGGGCCAACCGGATGCAGTCTTTTTTTTCCTTTTATTATAATTCCTTCTTTGTAAGAAACCGGCAGGTATTTATGGATAAATATCGAAATATAAAGAGAGTTTAGACTGTTTACGTAGGTGCGCTTTTTTGTCTAGCAGCGCCTACCATTCCAGTATCGGATAGGAAGTTGTTTCATCATGAACGTTTACATATTTTTACCCATGGTCGCCCTGTTGGTAAACAACTTCACCTGGACATATATCCTGGCCCAAAACCGCAAGAACCCCGTGAACCGAGCTTATCTTTCCTTTTCGGGCGTAATATCCTTGTGGATGTTCTTGAATCTTATCCTCTGGTTACCACTGGATGAACGATGGATGCTGTTGTTATTGCGGTATAATGCCGCAGTCTGGCTACCATTGGGTTTTTTGCTCCTTAATTTTACATATGCCCTGCTACATATAGAGAATGATTGGATATACCATGGAATGGCTCTTTTGACGATTGCGGCGGTGATCTTGAGTGCCACTACCGATCTGGTGGGTTATGGCTGCCAAAAGTTCTATTGGGGTCCCAACCAGTATCCCGGACCGTTATATCTTCCGGTTACTCTGGGAGTAGTAGGGGGCCCCGGTTTTTACGCCCTGTATTTAATCCTGAATCGTTACCGTATCATCCACGATCAACTCATTAAAAGTCAGCTCCGATTGATCATGTATGGGGCTTTCGCTGCGCTCGTCCTGGGTTTTTTCACCGATGTAATCATGCCCAACTTCTTCAACAGGCCGGATTTTTTACCGCTAGCTTCCACTGCCGGGGTCATCCTCTCGGTTTTAGTCTTTTGGGCGGTCGTAAGGTATAATTTTTTATCCATAGGGATCGAGGATATCGCGGCTGATCTTTTTGCCAAGGTTCAAGACGGGGTGATCATTTATAACAACCGGCAGGAGATCGTACAATTCAATCAAGCCGCTGCGGAACTCCTGGGATTTACTACTCCTCCGGCTCCCGGGACAATGGATCGTTATATCGACCATTATCGTTTTACCGAGGAGTTTACCGATTTTGAAACTACCCCGAGTTGTCAGCCAACGAAGCTGGTTTCCCTATCCAAGGTACCGATACGTTATAATAAACAGGCCATAGGGGAGATGCTCATTATTCGGGATATTACCGCCTACAAGAATGCCATCGATGATCTGAATCGTCACCGCAACCAACTGGAAAAGCTGGTTTCCGAACGTACCCAGCTGTTAACCGAGAGCAATGAGCAGTTGCGCCATGAGATTGCCGAACGCGCCCAACAGGAGCAGTTTCTGAAAAGGCAGGAACAGTTGCTGCAAACAGCCATTGCCGGCCTACGCGAGAGTGAGGCGCGCTATCGTGCTCTGGCAGAGAATACGATCGACCTGATCTGTGAGACCTCGGCAGACGGCCAGTACTTATATGCCAGTCCCAATTATAAGGAAATTTACGGCTTTGATCCCGATGAACTGTTGGGTCGGAATATCTTCACCGGGGTTCATCCCGATGATTTACCCCAAGCCAGGGAGGTTTTTAAGCGATCCTTCAAAACCTTCTCTTCGGGCCGTGCCGTTTACAGGTTTCAAAATCAAAAAGGGGAGTGCGCTTGGTATGAAAGTATCGGCAAGCCGTATATCGCCCCCAACGGCGAGGTCCGGACGGTGATGATCACCCGTGATATTACCGCCCGCAAAAAGATGGAAGAGGAGATTATTAAGGCGAACAAGTTGGAGTCGGTGGGGATTCTTGCCGGAGGACTGGCCCATGATTTTAATAATATTCTTAGCATCATCTGGGGCAATATCTCCCTCGCCAAACTGTTTCTAAAACCACAAGACAATGCCTATCCAAAATTAGTCAAAGCCGAGCAAGCCATCAACCGCGCCCGGGAATTAACCCAGCAACTGTTGACTTTCGCCAAAGGGGGCGCACCGGTCAAGGCGACCATTATCCTTACAAAGCTGGTTACGGAGTCGGTAAACATGTCTCTCCACGGTTCGGCAGTTCAATACCGGCTGACTGCGTCTCATGACTTGTGGCCGGTGGATGCGGACGCCGGCCAACTAAATCAGGTCTTTAATAATCTGGTAATCAACGCCGTCCAGGCCATGCCGGAGGGAGGAACTCTCACAATCGACCTTACCAATCTGGCATTGGAGGAAGAACCGGCATTACCCCTAGATGCAGGGAACTATGTCCGGATCACATTTCAGGATACGGGAGTCGGGATTTCCGATGCCGACCTCCGTAAGGCCTTTGATCCCTATTTTACCACCAAACCGCAAGGGACCGGTTTGGGTCTGACCACGGCTTATTCCATCATTAAAAGACATAACGGCTGTATTGTACTGGAATCTGAGCCCGGCCGGGGAAC
>DASVMB010000513.1:0-1815 GCA_036384575.1 Bacillota bacterium | reverse complement strand
GCTTCATGCAATGCAACGGGGGAACCGGATATTTCAATAGCCACATCGGCTCCCAGACCTTTGGTAATCTCCTTAATTTCTCCTGAAGCATCACATTTTTGGGAGTTTAGGACCAGATCCGCTCCAAATTTCTTAGCAACCGCCAATCGGGTATCATCCAAATCAACGGCGATTACTTTGGCCCCATTCAATTTCGCCAGCTGAGTTACGATTTGTCCCGGCACGCCCTGCCCAAAAACAGCTACGGTTTCACTGACGTGAATATTGGCATCCAGGATCGCATTGATGCCGATCGCCCCGATATGCGAAAATATTCCGCACACCGGATCTAAATCCTCCAGTAGCTTGCGGTCAGCCGCGAAAGCTTCTTCGGCAATATGGGTACTTTTATGCCCCCAGGTACCAAAGATGATATCGCCTAACTGAACCTGTTTCACACTGCTGCCAATTTCGACAACCTCGCCAACTTCTTCATAACCCCATTGTTTTAGCGGATAACTCCAGGAAGATTCGGTCTGTTTTTCAAAGATCCGTTTGCCGGGATCCCACTTTTTATTGAAAAATGGACTGGTGCCTCGATAGGAGGTCAACTCGGTTCCGGCACTGATACCAGTAAATAATGTTTTAATGCGGACTTCATTGCTCTCAAGCGGCCTTTCCTCATAATCCTCATAGCCGACCTTCCCCGGCTGCTCCAAAACTAATAATTGACCCATGAAAATCTCTCCCAATTGTAGTATTAGAAACCCTTTTCGAGGGGTATCTCAAAAATCAAACCAATATCCATGCGATTTGGTAGGGTTCAAGTTTGGTGATGATTCCTCCGGTTTGATTTGCAGCGAAAAGATCGGTCCCTTTAATCGCTTGATCCAGCTTGACTTGCTTATCCGTGACATTGATAATCGCAATGATTCGTTCTTGAGTAGACTCATTGTATCTCTCAACCGCGAAAAACGAAGGCGATAAATTTAAGACCTTTTGACTGGCATAAGGTGAGAAAGCGCTGTGCTTTGCCCTGATTTTTAGAATTTCCTTATACGCCGTAAATACCCCATACCGAAGGGAGGATCGATCTTTCAGATCGCCTGTCAGTTTTTCATAGTCCAATTTTTCCCGGTTGATCCTGCGGTTAATTCCGCTAGAATCAGCCCCTTCGTACCAGCTTTCCGATCCCAATAAACTGTGATAATAAATACCGGGTACTCCTTGCATAGAAAGCATAATGGCTTGGGCCGCCATGAATCTATTGACTCTTTCATCTTTGTCCTTGGATGGATGGGTAATCCCATCCATATAGCTGATATTCAATTCATAAGGGTTCACACTGCCATCTTTACTTACAGCATAACTGATTCTTCCACCATTTTGAATTACATTGTCAAACAGGAGCTTTTTTTCCTCATCGCCGAGTATTCCTTCTAATGGTCGGACGCCAACGCCATCATGGGAAGCCAGAAAATTAAAATAGGTATTATTTTGATGTAAAGGAGTATTTTCTAATGACTGAGCCCACTTTGTAAGCTTAGTGGTATCACCGCTTTGCAACGAAAACATCGTTAACGGAGGCAAAGGAAATTGATAAACCAAATGAGCCTCGTCGCTATTACCGAAATAACTGATATTGTCGGCATGAGGGACATTCGTTTCTGTAATAATAAATGTACCCGGGAATATTTCATCCAACACGGCCCGCATTAATTTTACAACCGTATGGGTTTGCTTAAGGTGCATACAGGTTGTTCCAAGTTCCTTCCAAATAAAACCAATGGCATCCAAACGGAGGAAACGGGCGCCGTTCCACGCATAAGTTAGAAG
>DASVMB010000512.1:0-10167 GCA_036384575.1 Bacillota bacterium | reverse complement strand
GTATCCGCGATTCGCACGCTTCCGCCAGCTGTTGTTATTGGCTTTTGCGCCAATAACCGATGCTTGAAACTTTGGGGAACTGTTCCATAGGGGGACTGAACCCCCTCACTCTCTAAAGGACCCGGAACAGTGCCCTGATAGATATAGACCTGTCCTGAAGGAAGAGTGTTAAAATCACTCATTGGCACGCCGAAATTGGCTGCCAGCACCTCTTTGGGATAATGCGCAAACAAGTCGGAGAGGGACAAGGTATTAAGGTCGGAGAAGTTTCCGTCGTCGAAGAGGAGCAGAAATTCACAGCCGTCTTTCAAGCCCTGAAGCGAATGGGGAAGGCGCGGGGGAAAATACCAAAGGTCTCCCGGACCGATATCGGCAATGAAATTCCGTCCGCTCTGATCGACCGCAGTGACGCGCGCACTCCCCGCCAACATGTAGGACCATTCCGAGGCGATATGCCAGTGAACCTCGCGTATACCACCAGGGGTCAAGCGCATATTGACGCCCGCCATTGTGGTCGCAACCGGCAGTTCCCTGGCTGTGACCTCCCGGGACCATCCTCCCGGTTTTAATACCATGCTGGTGTCGGAGAAGGAAAATTTCATATTCGGGAGCAAGCCTCCATCCGTAGCAGGCGGAACGAGCATATCGGGATTCTCAAGATCCCGGAGAATATCGCGCGGCCCGGGATCGGTCGCCCCGGCGCCGTTTCTTACCGGCTTCGGCACATAACCGGACATAAGCAGATCGCATAAGTCTTGATTTTGATATCCAGTATCCACAAAAATTCCTCCAGTTCATTTCGAATTCCCTATATTAAGCACAGGTTCGAGCGCCTTAGGTATGTCTGAATATTCTATGAAAAAAATGGACATAGGAAATATGTCCATACACCCGCCTCATGTTTCAAGCTACTTTATGATACGGCAATGTGCGGAGAGGATACATGGAAATAAAAAAGAACTCATTTTCGACATAAATGAGTTCACTCTTTCAAAGTAAGAAGATATTCAGCATCTTTGGACAGAGGTGTATATTTTTTGGAAGCCTGTGATCTTTAAAAATGTTTCTCTAAATAGTCAATGATATCTTTGGCCTTTGGAGGACAGCCCCCAATACAGTATTGAAAGCCTGAGGTACACGAGCCGATGCCGATCCCGTCCATGCACTTGCCCCGGTAATACTGGCCAATATATAACTTAGCCTTCAACCTGTCCAACTCACCTCGGTTTCCCATTCTTTCCAGCGCGTATACCAGGCTTCCGTAACAGGCCGAACACGCCTCACGTTCATCAATGTATTTCGCAAACTCGTGGAATTTCGGGAAATTCCCAATCTCCACTATACTTTGGGGGGCGTTGAGCTCCCGGATTACGGCCTTTTCCAGAGCAGCGCTCCCGACGCCGAGGGCCTCGGCCATCTGAATATAGGGAACCTCCGGGAGTTCAAAGCCCATCAGGCCGGCAACATAGCTATCCACCAGCACCGGATCTTTGGCTACCATGATGCGGTTCATCGGGACCGGGTGGCCGCCCTCTTCAAAGTTCAAATCGCCCGTCATCCCATCAACAACAATAAGGTCTTGTCGGATCGCCTTGTTCAGGCAGGCAATAGGCCGATGCAGTCCCAAGGTATGAAATCTCCTCTTTTCAGAGTTGGGAATGCACCCCTTCATATTCTTCAGCGCACAGGTCATCTTGGTTTGGCAGTGGCCTTTGAGCACCGGAATATTGATCAAGTAGTCGAGAGCCGTCACCCTGTTACAAATCTTAAGTTTCATTCCTCCCGCATCATACTCCCTGTAGCTGTCTTTTTGCAGGTCGATGAGAGGGACTCCAAATCGTCTCGAAATTTCTTCATATCCGCATGCCTTAAAAGCCTCCGCAGTCTTGGCTCCCACCCAGGAACCTTCTAAAATGCAAATGTTTTGAAAGCCCTTGGCTTGCAGGTACTCGATAACTCCGGCGACCAGTTCGGGCGAAGTAGTCGCTCCGCCGGCAGCAGGCTTAGCCACCACCAAATTGGGCTTGATCCCGATCCGGGAGTTCCGGTCGATCTCCCGCTCGGGTTGAATATGAGCTAGCAGTTCCTGTACCATCGATTGGGGAGTATTGCCGTAGATTACGAAAATCTCGTTGGGGTTCATAGAGATCTCAGCTCCAGGTAAAAAGTCTTTTAAATATAAACAATTATACCAAATTTAGATAGAATATAGTGATGGCTTTGGTGCTTCTGATTTTTCATTTTATGCTATATATACGAACCAGCCAAACCAATGAGGGATATATCTTTTCATCAATTTCTATGTTATCATGAAATTATCCCAATTCAAGGATTCTGGGAAAATTGCCTTCTTGGGATGGATGTGAAAATCTATGAGTCCTACTATATTTAAGGAAAAGGGATACCGGTTCTTTGTCTTTTACGAGAAGAACCCAGAATACATGTACATGTGATTTGTACAGATGGTGAAGCCAAATACTGGTTGGAGCCGGATCTTGAACTAGCGAACAACCACCATCTATCACGTCAACAACTAAAGAAATTGAACAGTTAATAAAGGAGCATTACAATGATATCAAAAACGCATGGGGACAACATTTCCAATACTGAAATAACAAATATCTCGTGTTACGGAATCTGGATTCTTACGGGAGATAAGGAATTATTCATGTCCTATGAAAATTTCCCTTGGTTCAAAGACGTTCCGGTGAGTCAAATACTGAATGTTGAAGAACCATCTCCTTCCCACTTTTATTGGCCGGATCTCGATGTAGATCTTACCACTGAAATTATTGAGCACCCAGAACGGTTCCCTATGAAATACAATTGATGTCCAAAAATCTTCAGTCTGTCTATCCCTATATACTGCGGTAAAGTCAAATTAGTCCCATGGGTAGAGGCTAAACGCCAAATTACCGAAGTATGACAAAAGGCCTATCCCAAAAGGTAACAACTTTAGGATAAGCCTTTTATGATTATTATAATTCCGATGCTTTGTTGCTCTCAATCCTCATTAATCTCTTGATTTTATCAAAAACGACCACCAGGATCAGGGTTGTTAAACTACAGACACACAAGATGACCACCAATAGCAGATAATACTTGATCGCCCATTCCAGGGCCTTGATGATCCGGAACCAAATCGAGGGGCTGATCCGGATGGCCGTCTCGGAAAGCGTCATCTTGATGGTGCAAAACTCGTTGGTCACATCGTAGTCGCCCAATTGCACTCCCAGATTTTGCAGCTCCTGCTCGATTTCCAGTATCCGGTTTTCCAAGTTGATGTATTCATCGATTTTCCCGCCGCTTCTGGCCTTGAGAGCCAGTAGCGATGCGCGGGTCTGTTCCAATGAACGGCGCTTTCCCTGCAATTCCTTGAATTCATTTGTCTTATCGGTCTTACTGATGTTGAAGGACTTAAGCGCGCCGATCTTTTTCACCTCAAGAACCATCGCGTCAAACCGGGCCGGCGGCACCCCAATGGCCAGTTGCAGAAAGCGGCTTCCGGGCAGGCCCGTATTCTCTTCATACTGAATCAAGGCATTATGTTTTTTGACGACAGCCCGAATCTTCTGCTCGTCTTCGGAAAACCGGCCGGTCTCGGTAGCCAGGTCGGCTACTTTCTGATATTTTTGATCCACTTCATAAACCTTCACAGAACCGTTTCCCTGGACCTTCATTTGAGTGCTGGCCACATTTTTCACATTATACTCAAACCGGCTTACCGCACCCAATGATTGTTGCAGCGGGGCTTGAGGGACCGGCTCAACGTAGCCGCCTATCAACCCAATAACGAACATGACGATAAAACCCGCGCCGAAGATGAATAAACCCTTGGTCAAGGCTTTTTTATTCATAAGATCACTCCTTTACCTGCTTTGAAAAGAAAGATAATATATAGTTCTAATACTGGTTTATTTTTCCTGCAAAAATGAAAACCAAGGCTGCCTCTTTTGAGACAGCCCCGATAAACTACAACAGACCCTGTTCCTTCAGGCTTGAATAGCCCCTTTCCCCAATAATAATGTGATCCAGCAATCTGATATTCAGAAACTCCCCGATATCCTTAAGTTTCATGGTGATCGCCCGATCCCAGGCGCTAGGTTCCGCTTCGCCGCTGGGGTGGTTGTGAAAAGCGATGATGGCATATATCTTTTGGGACGTGTTGAAGCACAGGGTCAGCTCTTTCTCGGTGAGGCTTTATCCGGACTTCCGGATTAGTCTAGGAAAGAGATACAGGATTTTGTGGCTTATCTAAAAAACAGAAAGATAAAAAGTAACCGGCGCATTGACAGACTCCAAGGTTGCTTCTTTTGAAATAGTCTCAGTATACAGCCTTCCATCCGCTACTTATTCTTATTTTTCAATGATGGTTTGCAATAAATCCGACCTGAACATTTGATCCGGTGATATTACCAATTCCCGGAGCGGAATATCAGTGCCGTAACGTTCCTTTAGTTTTGCTTTTACAATGGGGCTGGATAAATCAAATTCTTTAAACATCTGAAGTTTTCCAATCTCAACTCCCAATGCCCTCTTGTAAATCTTCCAAACCAGTTCGGAACAGTAAATTCGCTGGTCCGACCATTCAAAATACGGATCATAGTTTTTACCCATATACTCCAGGCCGATTTTTTTCATCTTGGCCAAAGTCTCTTTATTTAAAACTTCACCGGCATTCTTTAAGCGCTTAACAACGTAATGACCGTCTTGGCCTCTCTTAATCCAATCTTTTAAAGGTGTTAATTTAACAGGTTGAACTGCTTCAAAAACTAAGTACTTACCGTTTTCAGTATAAATCATGCCAAGGTGAGAATATTTTGAATGAGTTGCAGCCTGGATCGCTTGACTCTGTGACGAATTTGATGTTTGAAAAATGATATCGCCGATTTGTAACTTTTGATACTCTAAACTTTGACAGCCTGATAGTCCGAATAACACCGCTATCCATACTATTTTTTTAACACTCTTCACTGTTTTCATTATTCCACTACTTTCCCATCGCTTTCGGAATGTCCTGGTATCGATAGTTCCCGCAAATTTGAGCAAATCCCGGTATGCCTTTAAGAGAGTTAATATTAAAAGGTATGGCAAATTCAAAGAACTTTTTCTAGTTCTCAAATGTCAACTGATTTTAGCTGCATAATCTACTTTTTGACATCCCCCAACCGGTTCAATTCTTTCTGGGCTTCCGCCTTGAAATCGCGCTGCCCCCCAAAAAAGTTCAGTACCTTGGTAAACGCTGTCTTCGCCGTTTTGTAATCCTTGTTATCTGCGGCTATTTTACCGTAGTAAAACCAGTATTCAATGTTTTGAGGATCATATTTCACCGCCAATGCCGTTTCTTCAAGCGCTTTCTTTTTATCGCCGATACTCAGCGGCTTACCCGGCGCTTTCCAGTATAGCTGGCCTAATGCATAATGAGCAATGGCATTTCCGGGTTCAAGGTTTATTACTGTCTGTAACTCATCGCACATCGGTTTTACCATCGCCAAACCCTTTGAAATGCCTTTTTCCAGGCCGATATCGCCCGTTAAAAGTGCCTTGTAAAGATGCCCGTTAACTCCGTTTGGATTTAGTTTCAGGGCTTCTTCGGTATATGATAGCCCTCTCTCAAAGGCAGCCAGTTTTTCTTTCTTAACCGGGCAATTCCGGCCGTAAAATTCGTAAAAGTACCCTAAATGCCAGAGCGTCTCATAATCTTGCCCCGGCTGTTCTTCCTCCCCTACTAACACCGAATATTTTTTGAAGCTACCGGTATTATCGAGAAATCTAGCGTATGCAACCCGGGCGGCGGCGAAATCACCATTCTCCTGTTCCAGATAACCATAGTAAATCCAGGCGTCATTATTCGATGGCATATGCTTTACCGCCAAGGCGGCCTCGGTTAGTGCTTTTTTCTTATCGCCAATACCGACAGGCTTCCCCGGAGCCTCATGATAGAGCTGAGCCAGTGCAAAATGAGCGATACCGTTTTGCGGTTCCAACCGCACGACCGTTTGCAATTCATCATGCATCTGCTTGACCAGACCGAGGCCACCCGGATCGCGTTGATCCTGTAAATTGCTGCCAACCAAGAGGGCATGCCAAAGATGTCCATTAACCCCCTGATCATTAATCTTTACCGCTCGCCCGGTAAAAGACAATCCTTTTTCAATAGCGACGGTCCTCTCTTTATTAAACGAAACCTCTCCCAAAAATTGATAACAGCGGCCCAATCGCCAAAGCGCCTCATAATTATCGGGTTCTTGCTCCACTATGGTTCCCAGCACCCCAATCGCCTTCTCGGTCATCCCTTGGGTGAAATGATTTGCCCAAAGCTGATCCGCCCTGGCAATCTCGCTTTCACCACTCTCGGCCCAAACGATAAGGCTAGATACCAGCATTAAAGCCATGAATAGGAAGATCAAAATTCGTCGCATTGGCTTTTACTCCTTATGGAATAATCGAGATTACAAGTTTTAGATAGACTTTTAACCTTCAGGGTTTCATCCGGCGCTCGGGTTGTTCCCAAGCAGAACAAGTGAGGTTTATTTTCTTGACTATAGGCGAACCTGAGCCCCGCCTTTGATCTCAATAATCGTGCCGTCAACGCTGAGCCATACGGATTGTGCCGCCGGATTATACACCACATCGCCGGCTGCGGAGAATTTCAAATTGGCGGCGGCTTTTAAATAGTCCACAATTTCAATATTTGTGGCATACCAGACATCTTCCCGACGATTCATATTGCGGCAAAATTGTTCGATGAGGTCCCAGTTGCCGTCGTTGTCGAATTCGTAACTGTGGCCCCAAACATACATCATATAAAGATATTGTGTTTTATGGAGCGCCGCAAATTCTTCACCCAGCCTTATCAAGTCATGTTTATGATGGCAAGTGGCCTGCCAGGCAAATAGATTGTCCGGTAATTCGAAACTCTCGCTGCTGCCGACGACTCTTGAATATTCAATGCCGACATGCGGCAGCATGCTTTGGATAGCCTGGTTATATGAGCCGTTGGGATAGGACAATCCTCTGACCGTATAACCCACCAGGCGTTCAAGATTTTTACGGTCCTCCAAAATTTGCTGGACCACCTGTTCCATGGGGCATCTGGCAATCGTAGGATGAGTCAGCGTATGGGCAGCTACTTCGTGACCTTGATAGAGCTCATGAATCTCGGATGCCGGTACGCGATGGGGATCGCCATCGATTAAGCCCGAGTTTAAATGAAATGTCCCTTTGATACCGTATTGATTGAATATGGCAACCAGCTTTCTATCTGACAGCTTGCCGTCATCATAACTCATGGTCAATACCTTATGTTTGCCGCCTGGAAAACATTTATAAATCGTACGCATCAATATCATCTCCGATATCTATTGTTTTTGATTTGGCCAAGGCCAACATAGTACCAGCAATATCTTTCGAATGTTAGACCTTCAATATATGGCACGGTGAATTGCTGACTAAACCAAGTTCACCCCGCTAGTTTCGACTCAGGTCACGATTTTTACGTTCCAACTCATATTCCTCAAGCAATTGCTGCTCGATGCGGGGATCCCGTTGCGGCTTAAATGTAATGGCAACCGGTTTAAAACCCGAGAGTACCGCAGCGTGTTCTTCCGCGAGATAATGTATAAAAGCTTGTAAGTCATCAATTTTACAATCCTTATCACTGCGGATATCCGGTAAAACTCTGGTACATGCGTGATGCCAGGGAAGTCCCCATTCTCCCTCAAACCATTGGGAAAGCGCCAGATGGAAAACCATCTCTACACAACTGATTGGCGGCCAGTGGCCACGCGGGTAATCTCTACGGCTGCTTTTGAGGCGGTAAAAAAGCGACGCTGAAATCAGGATTGCCGCTATCTTTTCAGCCTTTTCCCGGTTTTTCCAGAGATAATCCAAAGTGTCCAGCTCGCCTTTGCGCGTATAGTATTCCTTGCGATGCAGCGGGCCGATGGAGCCGGGAAAATGATCGAGATGACGTTGTAGGCTTAATTGCAGCTCTTGAATGGACTCTGCCGGCCACCATGAAAAGGCGTTTTCATGATATACCGGATATTTCGGATCATGCGCCCATACTTCGGTAAAGAGCGGCTGAAGAGTTATGGATAGATTATCAAGGGTGTCTTTCCAGATATGAAAGACATCGTTCCAGTCTCTCCCGGCAAGGAATTGCTCGATCTCTTGTTTGCGCCGTCTTCGCCTGGCTTCAGGTTTTTTTTCGGTCATGGCAAACTCCTAAGGCGTTTTTTAACAATCTGCCCAGTCTATCTTCTCCTAAGAGATATTCAAATCTGGGAAACTCCGAGTTCTACAGATCCGTGAAGCGCGGAACGTCAAATCCCGGCATGATCAATCCGCTGATCATAAAATCGGCCTGTCCCGTCATAGAAATTATATTTTTTTCCCTTTTTGCCCTTCATTTTGATAAAACCCAGAACCTCCCCTCATCTCCTGAAAAAATCGGAAAACAAAAAAGAGGTCCAAATGATTGAACCTCATAGTGCCGTACCGAAAACAAACTCATTTGACTACCGCTTTTCCGGTAACTGTTTCGAATTGGTTACTAGGGGTAACTGTTACTGAAATTCTAACCTCATCTCCCTCGAAAGTAAATAACCCCTGGTATTTAAAGGGTTCCCCCAGGTAAAGCCAGTTCATTTCCAAGATGGGTCCAGCTCCAACCCACCAGCCTTTAAAACCGACCGGGACATCACTTACTTCATTGCTGAAACGGTATAAATCATCAAGCCCTACGGGCAACTCCAGCTTGCCGCCTGGTGTATCAAGTGTAAGCAAGCATTGGTTGCCATCTTTGAAATCAAAACGGAGCGCGGTTATCCCGAAACCGTTCTTTTCAACCTGATATGTTTTACCCGATATCTGACTGGCGATCTCCGGCAGCGGTAAAACCGGTTTGGCCTGCGGATGCCCTAATTCCGCAACCAATTTGGCCAAGGCAGCTGATTCTTTCGGATTCGCCGGTATTTTACCGATTTTCACAGCCGGTTTGATAAAGAATTCGTAAAGGCTACGGGGCTGATTAAAATCAGCGCTGGTAAAGACAACAACTAGATCTTCATCCGGTACCACAACAATTCGTTGACCGCCCCAACCTTCCGCCGCATAACTTCCCGGCTCAAGCCACCACCAATATCCGTAATCGGCAAATCCGCCCCAGTTTCCGGTTTTTACATGCCCCTTAACGGACTGTTCAATCCAATCGGCCGGGACGATCGGTTTGCCGTTCCAAATTCCCTGTCTCAAATAGAGATAACCGAATTTCGCCATATCCCGCGGCGTAAGAAAAAGCTCCGAGCCGCCGAAACAAATTCCCTGAGGGTCACGCCGCCATAACTTGACGTCGATACCCAACGAATCCAAAAGGTACTTTTCGGCAAATTCCTGAGTACTCATCCCGCTGGTCTTGGTTAAGATCGCCGACATCAGATGCGTAAGCGCCGTACTATAAGTGAATTTTTCACCCGGATTATCATTCATCGGCATCTCAATCGCATACTTGACCCAATTCTGACTATGCCATAAACCATTCGAGACGGGGGAGTTTTCAGCCCAATTGAACCCGGCAGTCATGGTTAAAAGATGCCGTAAGGTAGTCTCCTTTTTACGGGGGTCATCGCCGGAAGCAAAATATTCCGGAAAAAAATCCGCCACCTTCTGATCGAGGCCCTTTAGCAGCTTTTCCCGGAAGGCGATCCCTACCAGTGCCGAAAGATAACTTTTGGAGACCGACTTCAGGTTGTGTATGGTATCCTTGTCATACGGAGCGAAGTAACTCTCTAAAACCAAATAACCATGACGGATGATAAGTATGCTATGAATATCAATATTGTTTTCTTTAATATACGCTAACATCCGGTAGAGTTTGGCGGAGTCAATTCCTTGTTCTTCGGGACTGGAAGTCCGCCAATCAGCGGCCGGCCAATAGTCGGATGCCGCACTTACGCTTTGATTGAGTGGCATCGTGGTGCTTAATAGAATGATAACCAACAGCGTCAACCAAATGATAAAACTTCTTTTCACATTCCATCACTCCTACCCAAAATATTGGTCGATTAATCATTATATTTAAGCCGCAAAAATTTCAAAACCAGTATTGGCATTAATTTCTAGAAATATATTTAGATACCTTTTCCTCATCACAAAATAAGATTC
>DASVMB010000511.1:0-21152 GCA_036384575.1 Bacillota bacterium | reverse complement strand
TTCCGATCCGAGCGGGTTAATTCTTCTTGGGCCGCTTCAATCCGGATTTTATTGATGTACATTTTAATATTGATTCCCACCCGTTTTTTGAAGAGATGGTTGACATAAGATTCGCTGCAATGGCAGAAGCGGGCGATCTCCGGCACGGTGAGCGCCTCGGTATAATTGCACTTGATATAGTCCAAGATGTGGGCCAGGATACTGTCCTCGCTGGAGCGGTACCGTTTACCCAAACTGAGCCCGGAATGAGTGGCCATGATGGTGAGGTAGGCATTGCCCAGATAAGCGGCGACCAATTCCAGGATGGCTGCGACCGTATCCAGATCGGGATAGGTTTTACGGGTTGACCCCAGGTATAGTCGGATGGCGTTTTCTTGGCTGAGGGGTGTTCCCCGGCAGGTTTTGCGGATAAAGTAGGATGCCAATGCCGGTTGGACCTGGAACAAACCGGCATTGATGACGCCCACTAATTCTTCCTGACAATAAATGGGGATGATGTATTCTCCCACCCCCGCATGGCAGACCCCAAAGAAGGTTTGCCGTTTTTTTATGGATTTTTCTGCAATCTTCTTTTTCAATGACAGGCAACGGTTGAAACAGGCGCGATCGGATTTAATATACATGCAATAGGGATTGGTATGGGCCATTAAAGGCTGTAAAATCTCGTCAAGATCCTTATCGAGCGCCACAAATCCTGTAAAGTCATTGAAACATAAATTGATTTGATAATTTCTTGTAATGAAATCCAGATACTTGCGTAATGCAGAATGGTTGGCGGCCACCACCGGTGATAACCTCCGTTTGCTTCAATACCACCATTATATTCGTTGCACAGGTGTTTTGCAATTGTGCAGAAAATTGCAGATAGTCCGCAGCCAATTCAAGGAAACCCGGTTCGGCCCAATATATAATGAAAACAGAATTTTATAGAAGGGATGACGAAGCCATGAAGGATTTGGTGAAAAAAGAGTATGAAGTGGTGGTGGTCGGCGGCGGTATGGCCGGAGTTTGCGCAGCGATCGCCAGCGCCCGCCACGGGGCGAAAACAGCCCTGGTTCATGATCGTCCGGTATTGGGAGGCAATGCAAGCTCGGAGATTCGCATGCATATCTGCGGTGCCGATTGTCACGCCAGTCGCCCGGATGCCCGGGAAACCGGGATCATTGAGGAGATTCTCCTGGAGAACCGGCGCCGGAATCCGCAGCATTCCTTCTCGATTTTCGATACCGTGATCTGGGAGAAAGTACGATTTCAGGAAGGACTTGACCTGTACTTAAATGCAGCCATGACCGGGGTGACCATGGGAAACGGGCAGATCGAGAAGATCATGGTCCATCAACTTACCACGGAGATTGCTTATGAGTTGACCAGCAATATCTTTATCGATGCCACCGGTGATGGGTATCTCGCACATCTGGCGGGAGCGGATTACAAAGTCGGCAGAGAGAGCAGTGCTGAATTCGGCGAAAGCTTAGCCCCGGAAATCGGGGACCGCAAGACGATGGGGAATACCCTAATGTTTCGCGCTGTTGATACCGGAAAACCGGTCCGGTTTCAAAAACCGGTTTGGGCCTATTCATTTACGGAGGAGGATCTGGCCTACCGGGGACACAGCGCTTCGCTGGCTCCCATGGCCCACTATGGGGTGGATTCCGGATACTGGTGGATTGAATTGGGAGGGGAGCAGGATACGATCCGGGACGGCGAAGCGATCCGGGATGAACTTTTGAAGACCGTATACGGAGTTTGGGATCACATTAAAAACAGCGGCGATCACGGCGCTGAAAATTATGCCCTGGATTGGGTGGGTTTTTTGCCGGGGAAGCGGGAGAGCCGGAGGATTATGGGTGATTACATCTTGAAACAACAAGATTTGCTCGAAGGCCGGGTATTTGCCGATGCGGTGGCATACGGAGGATGGCCGATGGATGTTCACCCCCCCGAAGGATTCAAGCACCGCGGCGAGCCCACGGATTTTAATCATTTGAAGACAGTGTACACTATCCCCTACCGTTCCTATTATTCCAGAAGTATTTCCAATCTCATGATGGCCGGGCGGGACATCAGCGCAACGCATTTGGCCTTTAGCTCCATCCGGGTAATGGCGACTTGCGCCGTAGGCGGTCAAGCAGTGGGGACAGCCGCGGCAATGACGGTACAATATCACTGCCTGCCGGTGGAGATCGGCAAATACCTGCCTGAACTTCAACAGAGACTATTAAAGGACGATTGTTACATTCCCGGTTTGCAAAACTGTGATCCGGCGGACAAGGCGTTAGGTGGGACTGTCACTGTTTCATCATTTATCGAAGGTTGCCCCGGATCCAGTGTGATTAACGGGGTCAGCCGTACGGTGGGCGATTCGGCCAATTGTTGGGTTTCGGACGGCGCGACGGCGGCGGGGCAGTGGCTCGAGCTTCAATTCAAACAAGGCCAGCCGATTGGGGAGGTCTACCTTAAATTCGATTCCAACCTCTCTCAGGAGATCATGACTTCCCTCTCCAAGGTTACCTTATCGCGTCAAAATCCCGGACTTCCTTCCCGGCTAATCAAGGATTATGAACTGCAGATCCTCGATGGGACGGAGATTAAGTTTCGTTTGGCGGTTCATGATAATTATATGCGATTCCGGAAGCACCGGATCAATCCACAGGTAAGCGGCGATCGGATCAGAGTCATTGTCGGGTCCACCTACGGGGATTCCGCGGCCCGAATTTATGAAGTCCGGGTTTATTAGGCTCTCACCCTGGTGGCGGGGGCTGTCTCAAAAGAACAGTTCGTGTTCCGTGCACCCGGGGATAAAATCAAGCAGCGGATCACTTTTGCGGATGGGAATCAACGGATCGTTCCTTCCCGGCAGGATAAACGGGATCCTGGCTGAAGTATTGTATATAAATCGAGATCCAACAGAAGGTGCGGTTTATGACAATTCGCAATAAGATGATCTTTTCCATTATCTGTTTTGTGATTGTACCGATGTTTTTCATTCCGATGTTGATGTTCTCCAATTACAAAGGGATCGTGGAGGATAAGATTAACCGGTCAACGCAGCAAACCTTGGCGCAAGTTGCTAATAATATGGGTACGGTCTTTGATAACATGATTTCCGCTTCCAATATGCTTTGTTTCGATTCGGAACTCATTGACAGTCTGCGCCGATATAAAGGTTCATCCACGTGGGAGAGGTATCTCTTTCAAACCCGTATCGAAACAAAAATTACGAATGTACAAAACGCTACCTTGTATCCTTATAACTCGGATATTGTGATGATTGATTTTAAAGGGGATATCTTTTCCTCGTCGTCGTATCACTCCACTGTAAACTATTCCCGGCTATCTCAAGAGGACTGGTTTAAAAAAACGATTGCGATGAACGGTTATATGTTGTGGATGGCTCCGCTCGGTGATTATCTGAACCCCGAGGGGGATGATCGCAAAAATATCGCGATGGCCCGGCTGATTAAGGATCCTTCGAACGGTAACAGTTACGGGATCATCTTAATCAGCCTTTATCCGGAGATGAGATTGGAATCGCCCTATAAGGCCGGGGCCCAATGGGGAGGAAGTCAACTTCTTTTACTCAACAACCAGGGTAAGATCATTCTCGGTAACGAACCGGCTTTGGTGGGAACAACGTATCAACACTGGCGGGTTTTATTGCCGTTTTTGAAACAAACTTCCGGGGATAATTCATTTGTTTTGAAGATCGCCGGCCAGAAAACCGTGGGTAATTATTATCTCCTGTCCAAGACCGATTGGAAGATCGTGCAATTGATCCCCTATAAAGTGTTGATGAGAGATATCGATCGATTACGGTCTTACCAGATAACCATCAATCTATTGTTTCTGGCGGCATTGATCCTGGTTACCGTCTTCATCTCCTGGACCATCACCACTCCTTTACACCGTTTAAGTCTGCTGATGCGTCAGGTTCCCAAGGGCGACTTTTCGCTGCGGGCGGATATCAAAGGCCGTGATGAAGTGGCCGAACTGGGAAATGACTTTAACATCATGGTCCGGGAGATGGAGCAACTGATTAAACAACTTCAGGAAGCTCAGGCTTTACGGGAAAAATCGCGTCTGGAGGCCTTACAGGCTCAGATTAATCCTCATTTTCTCTTTAACACATTGAATGACATTAAATGGTTGGCTTCGATCAACAGGGCGGGCAACGTCAGTCAGATGATTGCGGCTTTAGGGAAGCTGCTCGAGACTACCTTGGGCAAAAATGAGGAGCTCATCACCTTGACCGAGGAGATCAGTTGTATCAAGAGTTATATCCTGTTGGCCAAAATGAGGTACGGCGACCGCTTTGAGGTGGTTTACGAGATCGATCCGGAATTGCTGAATTGCCGGATTCCTTATCTCTTGTTGCAACCGTTGGTGGAGAATGCGATTATTCATGGCTTTGAGGATATGGAGTCGGACGGGTTGATTCGGATCCGCGGCTACCGGCAACAGGAAAATCTGCTCATCGAGGTGGCGGATAACGGCAAGGGGATTGACAGTGACCGGCTCAAAATCCTGTTGACTATGCCCAATCCCCAAAGCGGGCGGTTCAGTAATATCGGGATCAAGAATGTCAGTGAGCGTATCGTTTTGTATTACGGTAGAGAATACGGGTTGACCGTGGAAAGCAAAGAGGGATCCGGTACCTCAATCCGGTTGCTCTTGCCTTGCAGATGGGGGGGAGAAGCGAGTGCTTAAAATATTACTGGTTGAAGATGAATTACTGGTCCGAATGGGTTTGAAAACCGCCATCCCCTGGGAACAGCTGGGTTTTCAAATCGTGGGGGAGGCGGAAAACGGTCTAAAGGCTTTGGAACTCGCCCGTGAGAAACTTCCGGACCTGGTTCTGACGGATATTAAAATGCCCAAGATGGACGGGATCGCCTTGATTAAAGCCCTCAAAAAGGAGCTGCCCCGGATCAAAGTGATCGTATTAAGTTGCTACCAGGATTTCGATTTGGTCAGGGAAGCGATGCAATTGGGGGCTTTGGACTACATCCCCAAACTATCGATGCAGCCGGAAGATCTGATCAAGGTATTTACCAAGGTACAATGCGGTCTGGAAGAAGATCAGGATGGTCCGGGATTTACGGGGGCGGGGGACTCTTACCTCAATATCCATGAGATGCGGAGTCTCTTTTTTAATGGTTTGCTTAAGAAGGACGGGCCTTCCCCGGAACCGATAACCCCCCCTAAGGTCCTGCGGGTTTCCCTCCCCGATCATGGGGAGATGGGCGTCATCTGCCTGGGAATCGATGATGCCAAGTCGGTTCGGGGCGACCATACGCAGGATTTGAGTTCCAGCCGGGATTCATTGTTAAGCGTTGTCGATGAATTTATTGAGATCAAGGGATGGAGTGGTAATATTTTTAATTGCGAAGGCCGCTATGGCTTGATCATTGGTGCAGGAAATAAGAATCCGAATATTTCCATGAGGCAGCTTCAAGAATTTTGTGTCCAACTGATGAATGAGATCCAACAATATTTGAATTTATCGGTTTCCTTTGGGATAGGTCCCGTCATTGATGATCTTTCCCATTTCCGGACGGCTTTTCTTCAGGCTGCGGAGGCGCTTGAATTTCGGCTTTATAACGGCAAGGGCAGTATCAATATTTATCAAAACATCGGGGAAACCAAGGATGATGTCTACAGCTGGCCTACGGAGAAAGCTCTCCGCGAATTGGTGGAAGACGGGAAGATCACTCAGGCAAAGACCTTGATTTTTGAGATCATCACTCAGATTGAGGCGAATGGTAAAATCGCTCCGTCCAAGGTAAAACGGGAATTAATCGAGATTTTGAATACCTTGTCGAGCTTGATGAAACAGTACGGCGGGGAGCTCGAAGATTTGAAGGATTTGGGCGGCCTGGATCCGTACCGTTCTTTGGAGGGTACCGATACACTCATAGAGATCCAGGATTGGTTTGAGCGGTTTTTGAATCAATATGGCGGCGCTCTGTCCGATTTGAAGGTACGACGGTTCGGGCGGGAGATCAGTAAGTCCCTTGAGTACATCAACCAGCATTATGCGGACGATCTAACACTGACAGAGATTGCCGGGTATATCGGTTTAAACGAAACCTATTTCAGTCATTTGTTTAAGAAGACCACGGGAGTTAATTTTACCGATTACGTCAACTCGTTACGGATCGATAAGGCCAAAGAAATTCTTAGAACCGAGGACTATAGCATCTATCAGGTGGCCGAGAAGGTAGGCTATACCAATATCAGTTATTTCAGCAGGATATTCAAACAATGGGTAGGGGTAGGCCCGTTTGAATATAAAAAGTCATCCAAAAATAGTGACAGAAATTCTAAAGATAGTAACAATTGACCCCCTTTCAAGGAAAAACCGGATCCCCGCGAAAAAAAGTTCCAAAAATATTTCAACTTGAAGACAAACAGGTTAATATGTCGTAAATTCGCTTCGAGTTACAATGAAGGGGCAAGGATAGATCGTGCGCATCATTGCACGTACATCGCCAAAAACTTTGGAGGAGGGTTCATGATGAAAAGGTGGAGATGGTTGCCAGCGCTTGTCGTAACGGTACTCTTTTTGACTATGATTTCTTTGACTCTGGCCGCCCCGAAAGCCGTTAAATTGGTAGTCTGGGGAGGCGTGCCGCCGGAAAACGGACCGCAGCAGATAGTGACCGAATGGAATGCGGCCCATCCCGAAACGCAGGTCGAATACGTCCGGTTTGTCAATGATGATGCCGGAAATACCAAGCTAGACGTGGCGTTGTTATCCGGCGAACAGATTGATGCCTATTTCACATACGGCGTTCCATATATGGTGAAACGGATCGAGGGTGGAATGGCCGAGGACTTATCCAAATACGGCTTTACCTCATTTGTGAAGAATAACATCGGCACCAGCGGAATTTTCCGGTACAAAAACAAATTATACAGCATCCCCACTTGCAAGGAGATGCAGTATTACATGGTCAATAAGAATCTGTTCGATCAGGCCGGGATCGCTGTACCAACCGCATGGACCATCGATGATTTCCGGGCAGTCAGCAAAAAATTGACCCGGGTTGCCGATGGCAAGACGCAATACGGAGTTTTTTACCTGCCATTCAACATGAGCAATAACTTCGACCTGTCCCGGAATGTTCTGGGAACGAATTACTCGTATAAAAAGGGCGGCAAGGAATCCAATTTCGATCACCCGATCTTCCGCCAGGAAGCACAATTGTTTTATGACATGATGTATACGGATAAAAGCACCTTCCCCTATTCCGAGGTTCTTGCCAGAAAGCTTCAGGCATACGCCCAGGATTTATTGATGAATCAGGAAGTTGCCATGATGAAAACAGCCCCTTGGACCCTGCGGTATGTGAAGGATACCGGCAAATATCCCCATGATTGGATTACCAGCTTTACGCCGCTGCCAACCGTTCCCAAAGTGAAGAATTTCTATAATGACGGCGCTCTGAACAACTGGCTGCTCATGAACAGTCGGAGTAAGTACAAGAAGGAAACGGCGGCTTTCATGAAGTTTTGGGTTACCAACGGTTGGAAGGCCATGCTGGTAGGAGGCAAAATCCCCACCTACAATAAGGCGGATCAGGATCAGATTATCGACGGGCTTTTCGGGGACAGCAAGAAGCTCTTCGACGTAGCGGCCTTTAAACGGGTGGCCTTTGATCCCAAAATGAAATTTTACGAACCCGACACCATCACCGCCGCGGCGCCGGAAATCCTGCAAATTCGCCAGACAGAGGCGGATAAGTATTTCCTCCGCGATGAAACATTGGATCAATTTATCACCAATTTAAAGAAACGTTCGGATGATGCCATCAGGAATGCCGCTCAGTGAGTTCAGTATTTAACCAGTGACGGACTGAAGGATAGGTTGAAAAACCTATCCTTCTTAATAAAAAAAGGAAGTGAGAGCGCATGTCCTTCCGGAATCGAACAGACCCTGAGCTTCAGAAGATGCAAAGGGCCAAAAGGATACGGGCACTCAAAAAGAATTTGACGGGCTACCTATTTATCGCCCCCAATTTTTTGGGCTTTTTAGTCTTTATCTTAATCCCGGTCGTTTTTTCCTTAATCGTCTCCTTCTCCGACTGGAACCTCTTTCAGGGTTTGGGTGGGATTCGGTTTATCGGATTCAGGAACTTTGCGGCTATATTGAAGGATAGTACCTTCATCGATTCGGTGAAGAACAATCTGTTATTTACGATTGGAACCATCCCGGTGATTATGATCTCGGCGCTCTTCATCGCCGTGATTTTAAACGATAAGGTCTACGGTAAGGTAGCCATTCGGGGCATGTTTTTTGCGCCTTACATTTCAAACATCGCCGCGATCTCGGTTATTTGGATGTTGCTCTATAATCCGATGCACGGGCCCCTCAATCAGTTTTTACGAAGTCTCGGAATCAGCAATCCGCCGCAATGGCTTGCCAGTACAAAATGGGCTTTGCCAGCCCTGATGATCTTAACCATTTGGATGACGATCGGATATAATTGCGTGCTATATATGGCGGGGCTGCAGGGAATCCCCAAAGAGCTCTATGAATCGTCGTCGATCGACGGTGCCAATGCCTTTCAGAAACTTTGGAAAATAACCATTCCGCAACTGTCGCCGACAACATTCTTCCTGCTGATCACCAATCTGATCTCTTCGTTTCAGGTATTCGGACCGGTCAATATCATGACCCAGGGAGGACCGGCCAGTTCAACCAGTGTGATCAGTTTTTACATTTATGTTAGCGGCATGCGTTATTTTAAGATGGGATACGCGGCAGCCATGGCCTGGTTTCTGATGCTGGGCATATTCGTCGTGACCCTGATTCAATGGCACGGCCAGAAAAAATGGGTGAATTATTTATAATGATTACGGCGGGGTGATGAAGATGCAAGCAGATGGAATACTGGCCCGGGAAGGACATGCCGGATTTCATATATCGAAATTAATCTGGACCATTCTGATGTTTTGTGCCGGGATGATCATGATCATTCCTTTCTTATGGATGTTTGCGACATCCTTCAAAATTGAAGGGGATGTATTTAAATTTCCGGTGGAATGGTTTCCTAAGGTATGGAATTTTGCAAATTACCGGGAGGTATGGCTGAACCAGCAACCGCCTTTTTACGTCTATTATTGGAATTCCATTAAAATTGCGGTAATCTGCGTGATTGGCGATCTGTTCACCAGTTCCATGGCGGCGTATGCCTTTGCCAGGCTGGAGTTTAAAGGCAAGAATAGCCTGTTCCTGCTTTATTTGGCCACGATGATGATTCCGTTTCAAGTATTGATGGTTCCTCAGTTTATTCTCTTTCGTCAGCTGGGATTGTACAATACTCACTGGGCCTTGATTTTGCCGCAATTATTTACGCCCCTGGGGACCTTTTTATTGCGGCAGTATTTCCTATCGATTCCTCAGGAGTTGTCCGAAGCCGCCAGGG
Source organism: Bacillota bacterium (assembly GCA_036384575.1). GTDB lineage: Bacteria > Bacillota > UBA4882 > UBA8346 > UBA8346 > DASVMB01. Next base: position 11,721 of record DASVMB010000511.1, on the reverse strand, counting down.
TTGACGGCGCGGGCGAATTTAAAATATTTTGGAAGGTGATTTTGCCACTCGCCAAACCGGCCTTGGCGAGTCTGGCCATTTTAGCGTTCGTCTGGCGGTGGAACGATTACGACCGGCCGTTGATTTTTTTGACCAATCGTAATCTCTATACGATCACCTTGGGATTAACCAATTTTGTGGATGAAGCGGGCATTCAGGAAAACACGCTGATCATGGCGGCTTCCACCAGTGCCTTGCTCCCCATGTTAATCATATTTATTCTGGGTCAGAGATATTTTGTGGATGGAATCACCGCCGGCAGTGTCAAGGGATAAAACGGAATTTGGAGAGGTGAGAATGATGGAATTTTATCAGGAACCGGCCAGGGCAATACCCATCCGGGCGGATGTGGAAGTTTTAGTGGTCGGAGCCGGACCGGCGGGTTTCTCAGCCGCGGTGAATGCCGCACGGAATGGCGCCCGAACCATGCTTTTGGAACAATCCGGCTCAGTCGGAGGGGTAGCGACCTCGGGACAGATGAGTCACTGGACCGGCAGCACCCGGGGGGGTTTTTACGAAGAACTTCTCGAGCGGGCCAACGATTTTGCGGATGGTCGGGTGCAATTTGAACATTGCCCGGCAAGACAGGTTATTAATCCGGAAAAATTGAAGACCGTGATGCTGGAGATGCTCCATGAGGCAGGGGTTATGTTACAGTTATATACCTTCGTGTGTGAACCAATCCTTGAGGGGGAGCGTATTACCGGCGTGGTTACCGAGAGTAAATCGGGCCGGGAAGCGATCAAAGCCGGCATAGTCATCGATGCTTCGGGCGATGGAGATATCGCTGCCCGGGCCGGGGTTCCTTTTTATAAAGGCCGGGAGAGCGACGGTAAAATGCAGCCGATGACGCTCATGTTTAAAGTGGCTGGTGTAGACACCGAACGGGCCGTCTTTCCAGGCGGTTTTGAGGAAACTTATCAGGTACCCGCAGGGGATCTTCAGACTTTGGGCCGCAGGAATCTTCCTTTCCCCGCCGGACATGTACTGCTTTACCGGACGAGTCTGCCGGGAGTAGTCACCTGCAATATGACCAACTGTATCGATGTTGACGGGACTTCCGTTACCGATCTGACCCGGGCCGATTATTTCTGCCGCCTGCAACTGGACCGGATCGTAGATTTTTTACATACCTATGTCCCGGGGTTTGAGCAATGTTATCTGATTAGTTCCGGGGCGATGATCGGGGTCCGGGAGACCCGGCATTTTCAAGGGGAGTACACCCTGACCGAGCAGGATATCCTGAATGCCCGGGTCTTTGATGATTGGGCGGTGACCAAGGCACATTTCAATTTTGATATCCATAATCTTAGCGGTAGCGGTTTGGATGAGACGGGTTGCCAGAAGAAATTCGGCCAACCCGAGGGGTATACGATTCCATACCGCTCGTTGGTCCCGCTCAAGATCGACAACCTGCTTTTGGCGGGGAGAAATATCTCCGGAACCCATCTGGCCCACTCAAATTTTCGGGTGATGCCCATCTGCGTGAATATGGGACAGGCGGCGGGAACCGCTGCCGCCTTGTGTATTCAAGACAGATTATCTCCCCGGAGACTGGATGTCGGCAAATTGCAGGAAAGATTACGAATGCATGGGGTGGAACCATAGATGGTAATTTCCAAAGATTTACCCATGAATATAGTCGTTCAATGGGTTAGTGACGGAGGGTTTATCCCCACCATCGACCGGACAAGTTCGATCAATCTGCCGTAATTCAGTGGTTTCGGCAGAATCCGGATCTCCGGTGAATTCCCGGGGGATTTAGGTTCCCCGATGATTAGAATCTTGGCCTCCGGCCAGAAATGCCGGATCTCCAGCAGTTGTTTCGCTGTTGCGGCCGAATCCAGGATTAAGATGGTCGGGCGGCAACGGTCTGCCAAATCCGAAAGTTGGTCAATGCTCTTCGGGATGTTGACGGTAAAGCCCGCGGCATGCAAAACCTGTTCCGTCGGATAGGCAATCATTTCGTCGCGGACGGCAAGCAGAACATCAATGGGACGGGGAGCTTCATTCGGCTCCCGTTCCACGGGCAGTTTGATCGAGAATACCGCCCCTCTTACCGGTAGGTTGGCGGCGCTGATCTTCCCGAAGTGGTTGGTGATGATGGCCTTGGAGATAGCCAGCCCTAGACCGGTTCCCCGTTCTTTGGTAGTGACGAATGGTTGAAAGAGTTTCCCGAAGACCTCCGCTTCGATTCCCGGGCCATTGTCGCTGACCTCTAAAACGATCCAGTCTCCTTGAGACTTCAGGTCGATTTCGACCCGGCCCTCCGGTCCGGCCGCCTCAACAGCATTATGGATCAGATTGAGCAGGACTTGAATCAGTTGTCCCGGGTCCGCTCTCACTGAAGGGACGGGTTCCAGATTGCAACGGATCTCGACTGCTCCGGCGGCCGATTCGCCTTCGACTAACGGGAGCAGATCCTCGACCAGGGAGCTGAGAGTGACGGACTCAAAGTGACCGCCCGTACTCCGGCCAATCTGCAAGAACTCATTTACCAATATACTCATTCGATCAATCTCACGCAAGATCAGGTTGATATATCCGGAAACCTTATCCGGATCATTGTGACGCTGAACCAATTGCAGCAATCCTTTGGCCGCGGCCAAAGGATTACGCAATTCATGGGCGAGGGGACTGATCACCGAGGCTACTGTCGTAAAACTCTCCGCCTGGCGGCCGATTTCCTGCCAGTGATAGGCGTCAGTACGATCATCGGCTATGATTAACCAGCCTGCAACCAAGGTGTCGTCACGTAGGGGCAGGATCTGCCAGTCAAGCAGGATGGAATCTGTGTTCCGGTGAAATGTCGTCTTGTAATCACGGATCGGCTCATCAACCTGGTTTGAGATCCGATCCGCCCAAAATTGCGGTAAAACTCCGATTGAAATTCCAATCAAGGAAAAGGCTGATTGGTGAAGGAGCGCCTCGGCTGCCGGATTAAGGTAGGCGATTTGCATGTGTTCATTGACCAAGAACACAGCGGAGTTGAGTGCGCCCAGCAACCGGGAGAGCTGGGACTGCATCAGGCGGAACAGATGTTCAACCTCAAAAACAATACTGCATTCTTGGGCCATTAAGGGGAGTAAACTGGCGGCAAGCTTTGGATCCCCGGGCCGTAACAAACTGAGAGAACCCTTAGTGTACGCTCCCTCGACCTCAATCTGCAGAATTTCCCCGGGAACCTTCATCCGAAGATGAGATGCGATTGCCGCCGGTTCTCCCTTGAAGATCCGCTGTTCCCCGGTTTCATCGCGATACTCAAGCCAACTGGCATCAGCGTCCAACATAATGATCAGGGCGCTTAATATCAGATCAAAAGCCCTCCGGGACGCACCGGATTCACCGCGAAACAATGAAAGCAGGATCTGGTTGATTTGCCGCAGAGCTGAAAATTCAAGTGCCGCGTGGCTCCCGGCAATTCCTTCCGATAAGGTGTCTAAAAAGGCGCTCAACAGTTTCTGGGCGACCTTGGCCCGTTGGGACAGGGAGAGAAGACCTGTTGCGGTTTTACAGGGACATTCTCTGGCGATGAGAAATAATCCATCCTGGACAGGAAGGGAAAAAAACGGTTCAGAGTTTCGGGTTACAAACTCATGTCCTTCCTCGTTTTGATGAGGCGAACGGGGATGGAAGGTTTTTACCGCCGCCAAATCCTCCACGGTGAGGCGGGGATAAACCCGGTTACAATCCGGGCAAACCCCGGGTGCTTGCAATCCAATGGCCGGTTCGGTCAGCGACCTTAATGCCAGATTGAGTTGAAGTCCCATGGCGGTACTTTCCAAAAAATCCACCCAGCGGCGGGAGTTGACTAAATGATTTAACTTCATAATCCCGACCCCATGCTTTATTGGCACCGATTATACGAAATCGTTATCAATCGTTTATTTCAATTGAATCCGTTCAATCTGTAATTCCTCCGTGAACTGCTTCGCAAGTTGTTTTCCCATAAGCTTCCCGAGGGTGGCCATAATTGCCGTAATGAACTCGTATGCGACCGCTATGGCCTTTTCCGGTTCGATATCATTTAAACGATCAAGAAAGACTCCCTGTTCCGAGAAACGGATTAAGGCTGCTTCCTTATATTGCTGACCGGCAAGCCATAACGAATGCTCGATAACGAGCAGCAATACATGGATTCCGATAGCCTGTCCCACTGTAGTTAACATCTCATTACACATTAATGTACAGGTTTCCAATCTCATGGAATTCATTCAACCACTCCTGATCCCCTAAGAGATCAAAACTTTTTGATATTTCGACAATCGCCAACCTTTTCCTGCCGCCCGTTTTTTTCGTAATATACAAAATATCCAGGTACTGGATTTTAATCTTACATAAGCGCCGACATTTGATGGTTACCTGCAACTGTATCATGTGTTGCGGGTATTTTTTGGACCACGCCGGTATATGCAGGGATAATCGTATGGACATCCAGCTGTGGCAACCAAAGTTAAAAAATTTTAAAAATAAGAAGGAGTTTTTGTAACGTCATGGAATCATTTATATAACCTGATATATCCGGTAATAATCGATTATAAACATAAGAACCAATATTTCTCAGGAGTCATTAACCCAATGGAACAGAAACGGACCCAACTCTCTCAGAAAACAGCCGAAACGGTGAATAAAGAGATCGCCATGCCGTTGTATAGCCAGATCAAGGAATTAATCATGCGTTCGATTACCTCAGGTGAATTTAAAGCCGGGTCCCGGATTGCTTCTGAGGTGGAATTGGCCCAAAAATACGGGGTCAGCCGGATCACTACCAAACAAGCCTTGCTCGAACTGATGCAGGAAGGAATTGTTTATCGTGTGCCCGGCAAGGGAACTTTTGTGAAGAGCTTACCTTCGCAGCCGGAGGCGGGTTTGGCGAACAACAACAGCCGTCCTTATGAACAATTCGAGGCGGTAACCAGCGAGAACGGAAAGATATATCCGACCGGCACGGCCAATGTGGGCTTGATCCTGCCCTATCTCAACGATTCCTATGAAGCGGGCATTGTCAGCGGCGCGGAAAGGGAATTACGCAACCTGAATTATCATTTAGTCTTCAGGAAATCCGACAATTCCATGGCTGAAGAAAACCGGGCCATCGAAACGCTTCGGGCCGAAGGAATTCAGGGCTTGATCATCTTCCCCATCGAGGGTGCGTACTGCAGTAATGCCTTAATCAAACTTAAGGTCGATGGGTTCCCCTTTGTACTGGTTGACCGCTTTTTCCGGGGTATCGATACCAATTATGTGGTCTCGGACAATTTTGGCGGAGCCTATGCGGCAGGAAAATATCTGATTGATTTGGGTCACCGTCGTATCGGTTTGGTGGGATATTCGCCGGAGAATGTAATTAGCATCAACAGCCGGATTCGTGGGTTTACCCAGGCTCTGGCGGATATGGGAATTACCTTGCCCGGCCAGCGGATGGAACTGACCTTGGAACGGGAGCAGGTTTACAATCATCAAATCGGGCGGGCGGACCCCGAGGCGGTCAGGACCATTCAGGGTTATTTAAAGAAAAACCCCGATTTAACTGCAATTTTTGCAATCAACGATTACACGGCCATATGCGTCCTGCGGGCCGCTCTGCAGCTTGGGATCAGGGTGCCTGAGGATTTGAATATCATCGGATTTGACAATAATCTTTTATCAGCCAATGTTGAGGTGCCGTTAACTACGGTCAACCAACCCAAAAAGGAGATCGGGCAGAACGCCGCACAACTGTTACTGAAAAGCATTCGGAATCCCGCGGCGGATACGGAAAAGGTTATTCTTCCAGCGGAAATGGTCGTTCGGGCCTCAACTTGCCCGCCGGATCCAAAGACATAGACGCCTGGTTGGGAAGCAAGCCGATGAAGATGAATCGATTGAGGAGGTACATAGATGAATACAACAAATGCGGGTATCCAACGACTTACCGAACCCAGAATAAACCCCTTCGCACGGTTTTATCGTAAACACCCCGATGGGGTTAGAGCGGCAATTATCTTGGTTCCGCTGTTAGGGTGGTGGTTCGTGGTTAGCGGCGGGCCAATGTTTTTCGGATTATTGCTCGGTTTCTTCGATTGGCATAACGTACTTGAGACACCAAAATGGAACGGGATTCAAAATTTTTTCACTTTTTTCGGTGATCCCAATTATCGCCTGACACTATGGAATTCCATCTGGATTGGCCTTTTAACCGCGGCTGTTACCAACCTGCTCGGGCTGGGGGCGGCATTGTTGATGAACATGCCCATCCGGGGCCGGGGATTTTACCGGACTATTTGGTACGTTCCCGCGGTCACCTCGGCAGCGGCGACCACCCAGATTTTCAACATGTGGCTTGAGCCGTCCCAGATCGGTTTGGTCAATAACATTATCCAAAAGTTCGGCGCGCAACCGGTCATCTGGCAATACAGCACCGGATGGATGGTCTTTTGGATCGTTTTCTATACAGTTTGGAAAGGGTTGGGGGTTTCCGCCATCCTGTGGTTGGCCGGGTTACAATCGGTGAATCCGCAGTTATTTGAGGCGGCAAAAATCGACGGCGCCGGTAACTGGCAATGCTTCCGCCACGTAACGATTCCCGGTTTGCGGCCTTTCATCACTTTCATTATTATCAACGCTTGCATCGCGGCGATTCAAATCTACGAACAGGTATTGTTCATCAGCGGCGGCGGACCGTTTGGCAGCACCAACGTCTTGATGTCCCAGATCTATAAGGATGCGTTCGTCGATTTCAATCTAGGCATGGCAGGCGCCGGTTCCATGATTTTGGCGGCTGTAGTTTTCGGGTTGGTCTTGGTGAACTGGGTTACCCGAGATAAGGAGGAGGAGTGACAATGGCAATGAACAGTAACGCGACTCAGTTGCAAACAGCCCCTCAAAGAAAAAAACGGGCCGGGAACTGGCTGACTCATCTGATCTTGGCCTTGGGTGGCGCCGTATTAATCTACCCATTGATCTTCTCCTTTTTGGTCGGATTCTTTACTACTTACGAATTTGCAACCAGAAAAAGCGATACGCTTTTCCCCTGGCCGCAGCATCCTACGCTGAGAAATTATACGATGTTTTTCACGTCGGATAAGACCATTTTTGATTTACCTTCCGAAGAAGCAACCAAGGGCCGAATCCGGATCGATACAGCCAGTGTCGGCTCAGTCCTTAATTATGGGCCGCAGATTCTGACCAACTCGGTGCTCCGAACGGTCTATATGACGGTCTTGGCTGTATTGACCTCATTACTCGGGGGATATGCCTTCAGCCGGCTCAAGTGGAAGGGGCGGGATAAGGTATTTTTGCTGCTCTTGACAACCCAGATGGTACCGGGTGTAGTCTCGTTTATCCCGCAATTTGTTGAGCTCCACCGGTGGCCGCTGGCGGGAGGCAATAACATTTTCGGAATGGGCGGTCACGGTCTATACAACACTTTCGGAGTATACTTGTTTACCTTTTGTGCTCTGAATGTCATGGGTACGTTTCTGGTCCGTCAGTCGTTACTCCGTACGCCGATGGAGTTGGATGAGGCTGCGCGGGTTGACGGTGCCAGCACCTTCAGGATCATCTTTTCGCTGCTGGCTCCGCTTCAAAAACCGGTATTGGCCTACATCGCCATCACCACGGCCATTGGTAACTGGAATGACTGGATGGTTCCCTTCTTTTTTACCAATGATGAGCGTTTACTGACCTTGCCCGGCGGTATTACCCGTATCATTGCCATGTTCACTGTGAAACAGGATACCCCCAATTATCCGATGATTATCACTTTAGGTATGGCATTAACGATTCCTTCCTTGATAATCTTGGCCTTATTCCAGAAATACATGGTGGAAGGTCTGGCCAATACCGGTATCAAGGGATAAAACATTCCGGGCGAATTGAGGAATCAGTTGATTTTCCAGTAGAACAGCCAACTTTGAAAGGGGTGGTTCGCGGCAGGAATGGAGCGGGGAAGTTCTTTGGCTATAAAAATCAAACCCAAAGGAGTGAGTGAATTGAAGAAGTATTTAGGTTTGTTGCTGGCGGTCGCCCTGTTGTTGGCGATGATGATCCCGGCAGTTTCCGGTGCCGACTACAAAGAGTTCCACAGTTTAAACTTGGGTGGAATCGTCGGTAAGGCCATCGAGGAGATTCCCAAGGAACAAGCGAGACAGGATAAGCTGGATCCGGATAAGAAGGACGCTATCGGCCGGATGCCGTTAGAAACCGAGATCGCTATTGAGAAATTCCTCAATAAAGACGGGTACACCTTTGTCACCGATGACTGGGGTTGGGCCGAACCGTTGGTTCAAAAGCAGGTCGCCGCGTTTGTGGCTAAGGATAGCGAGGTCAATATCTTTGTCGGTGAAACCCAACAACCCGGCTTTGCCATGAAGGGGTATTACGAGCCATTCCCTGCTGCTTTAGCGGCCAAGATTCGTAAGAACGTCGTTCCGGCCGCTTGGAAGCCGATGGAGTATAAAGGCAAGATTTACGGTGTGGCGGGGCTCCCGGGGGTCAACGCTTTCTATTGGAACAAGGATCTATTTAAGAAAGCCGGCCTGGATCCGGAGAAACCGCCGAAGACCTGGAATCAGATTTTGGAATATGCCGAAAAGATCGATAAAGCAGGTAACGGCCAGTTTTACGGCGGCGGTGTTTATATGGGGCCGAACTACGGCGGTTCCCTGCGGTATACCCCGTTTGTGTTGATGCTCGGCGGCGGTTATGTTGACAGCAAAGGATATCCGACTCTTGATAAAGCCGCCAATGTAACGGCATTTGAATACTTACGCAAGCTCTCCAAGCATCTGCCTCCGGGGATTGCCGCCGCACCTAGCGAAGGTGCATTTTGGGATGCCATGAACCAACAACGGTTTGCCATGTTGATCGACGGTCCGTGGCGTGTGGCTGAGGGAGCGCGCGCCGGTCTCGATTTCGGCGTATCCACCATCCCGCTTCCCGATAAGGGCGGTAAAGCGGCCAACGTGACTATCGGAGCCTCATTTGCAGCAGTTCCTAAATACGCCAAATACAAAGATGAAGCCTTTAAACTCATCGAATTTATTACCATGGACAAAGGCTTCCAGACCCTGCAAGCCAGCACCGGTCAACGGCCGTCGGTTTTGGCCTCGGTTTCCGAAGACCCCGCCTATCTGGCCAAATACCCGTTCATGAAGGCGATCTTCGATGCGGAAAAGGGTAATGTGCAAGGCCTGCCCACTTTCGCCAAGAACGATGTCAAGGTATGGGATGTCTTGAACCGCGCGGTCAGCAAAATCGTCATCACCAATCAGCCGGTAAAGGATATTTTGAAACAGGCTCAAAAAGAAGCCATGGCGTTAATGAAATAATTATTTAGTGAGAACAGCTTAATTCAACGTGGGACGGGTTCGTAACCAGGCTCGTCCCACATTCCTTATCGATACTGAATCGAAGTCTGTTGTATATTTTTTAGGCCGCTTAACTCAAAATCTGAAATTGATAAAAAGGCCGGATACACCGGATGTAATCATATAGACGATATCATGGAACAGATTTCACGCAACGTAGAAGACGGAGGCAACGAAAATGGCTAAAAAATATGTAATGCATGTCATCTGCGGGACCCATTGGGACCGGGAATGGCGGCATACCGCCGAACAATCGAAGTTACGCTTGGTTGATCTGATGGATTCCATCATCGAACTTTTGGAGCAAAACCAGGAATACCGGCATTTCTGTGTGGATGGCGGTACAGTTGTTCTAGAGGATTATCTGACGATTCGGCCGGAAAACAAAGACCGGATCCGCAAGTTGATTGAAACCGGCAAAATGCAGATCGTCAACTGGTATACCTTGCCCGAGACCAATACGGTGGCTCCCGAGGCGTTAATCCGCAATTTGCTGTTGGGACGGAAAATGGCTTGGGAATTCGGCGGCAGTATGCGATCGGGGTATACCGCCACATCATATGGTCAAAATTCACAAATGCCCCAGATTTACCAGGGGTTCGGAATTGATACCGCCATCTTCTACCGGGGCACCAACAAGCATATCCTGGCGCCGTTATATCGTTGGGAGGGAGCCGACGGTTCCAAACTCTATGCGCTCAGAACCTTTGATGAAGTCACCCGGACGAACTGGTACTTTTACATCCACCAACCGCTGGTGCTGGGGAAGCCTTGCCGGGACCTGACCTATACATATGACCGGAATCATGATCCGGTACACCTTTGTGATGAGGGACTATATGAAAAAGCCTTTACTTTATTGAGAGAGGATTCCAACTTCCGGCGCGATCCCGACTCCCTGGAGCAGGCGATGCGGGGGATCCTGAATCAAGCCATGCCTTATGCCATCGGCAATCAACTTTTGGCCCTAAATATGGAGGATAATGATCAGCCATTCCCTCTATTGCCGGAGATGATTCAAGCCCTGAATCAAATATCGCCGGATGTGGAGATCATTCAAACCACACTGGATGAATATATGAATACCATCATCCGCCAATCGGATGAAGTAAATTTACCCGTTCACAAAGGGGAACTGCGATATACCACCGTGGAGCACGGTAGTTTCAATGCTTTGCTCGGGGCCACCCACTCTTCAAGGATTAAATTGAAACTCCTCAATGACAGGGTGGAAACCAACCTGCTTTATTTGGCGGAACCTTTGGCGACCTTGGCGGCGGTTTACGGAAAAGAGTACCCCAAAATTAATCTTAACCGAGCCTGGGAAGCGTTACTTAAAAATCACGCCCATGATAGTATTTGCGGTGCTGCAGTGGATCGCGCCCATGAAGATATGCTCTATAACTTCTCCATTGCCAACACAGTGGCCGAGGAAGTGGCCGGACGCAGCGTGACGGCATTATTCCGGAGGATTAATACAGCCAAGTGTTTTAACCGCAATGATCATACCATCACACTGTTTAATACCCTGGGGGTGCCGCGGCAAGGGGTGGTTCCGGTAGTGATTGACCTGCCCGAGAAGGCCAAAGACAGCGGCGCCGGGTCGATCGGGGTCGACGGGGCCAATACCGGCGACGTATTCTACGATATCGTGGATGCTGAGGGAAGGCCCATTGAATATGTGGAATTGAGTTCGGAGCCGGTGAAGATCGGGGTCGAGCGGGAACTGGACTGCAAGGCAATTAAGTTTGCCGCGAATCGCCGCCGGATTTTGATCCATGCCGCCGTTCCGGCCATAGGTTATTCCACATACGCCTTACGTCTGAGGAAGCCGAATTATATCTTCCAACCCCAAGAGGGGCTGGACCGGAAGCTGATCGCCCGGGAGAACGGAGTTTTGGAGAACGAACATCTGAAAGTGATCATCCATTCCAACGGTACTTTCTCCCTGCTTCATAAAGCCAGCGGCCGAATCATGGATAATCTCCACTACTTCACCGACAGCGGGGAAACCGGCAGTGCGCATATCAGCAATCAGCCGCAACGAAACCCGATCATCACCAGCCTTGGCAATGCGGCTGCGATTACGATGATTGAATCCAACCGGCTGCGCGGAGTCTACAAAATTGAAATGAAGCTGGAAATACCGGCTGCGGCAACGTTGGACAGTAGGGATCGCTTCCGTTGCACGGTAGAACTTCCGATAACCTACTGGCTCACGCTGGAGAAGGACTGCCCTTATCTCAAGATTCGTACCCGGCTGCGCAACGAGGCCCGCGACCATAAACTCTGCGTCAACTTCCCCAGCGGGGTGCATACAGACATGGTGGTT